>JAAYOK010000133.1 GCA_012520355.1 Bacillota bacterium
CCTTTCCCTCGGGACAAATCTTTTTGGTAATCTCCTTATGAACCTAAAGGCCCTTGAAGAAGCGCAAGAGGCAAGTATTCATGCGGATCCGAGAGTCTTGGTGAGTGATGGCCAATCCGCTGAGCTCTTTGTGGGGGATCGTCAGATTCTCTTGCTGGCGGATTCCAATGATCGGGCGACTCGGGTTGAACGTATTGAGGTGGGTATGCATTTAAAGGTTACCCCCCAGATTATAGGAGATGAAATTGTGTTATCCATTGCACCAGAAATGAGCCACTTTGTGAGTGAATCCAAGAGCAATCTTGTGGTGAAACAATCATCAGTCTCCACCACAATTAGGTTACAAGACGGACAGACCGCGGTTTTGGCTGGAATGACCCTGCAAGAAGAGGGCGACCAAAGCAGAAAGGTTCCCATCTTAGGTGACATCCCCATCATTCGCTGGCTTTTTAGAAGCGATACCACACGGGCGTCTGACAAGGAGTTATTGATTTTTGTTACTCCCGTGATCAAGTAAGGGGGGTTCAGCATGACACCAGGGAAAACGAGGTGTGTTTTGGCCTTACTTGTGGTCATCATGGCAAGCGTGCTCATGGCTCCACAGGTGATGGCCCAGTCGGAACACACAGGTTGGACCATTGACATTGCCAAGGAACTTCTGGCTGAGGGCTGGGAGGATGCTACTCATGAAAAGGCGGAACCGATTTTGGGTTATGCAATTCACTTTGTGGAACTGGGACGGGATGTAGCGAAACAGATGGGATTTGGCTTTAATCTAGACACCGGAGAAAAGGGCCCGGGCCTTTGGGGCATCAAGCAGACAGACTTCGGACTAGAAATACTTTTGGATACCCAGTTCTATTTCGCACCCACCTTGCATACAGAATTAGGACAGGCCAAAGAGTCTACGAGTTATGATTCATGGTTGATTACCACAAGGGGTAAACCAATTTCTGTGGATATTTCTACTGCCAAGGTTCCTGCACCGGCGCATGATCATAAAGAAGAAAGGCTTCAAATTGTCATTCTTCCCAAAAACATCCAGAGTGAGACTGGGGAGATCGAATCGGAGATCACCCTGCTCTACGAGTCCCTGAGCGGAAGCATGGCTGAGCTACAAACGACTGCATGGGTTGGTGCAACCTCTCAGCGGCCGCTGGCAGTGGTAGTGAGAGAAGTACAGGTAGGCAAGAAGACGGAGTACCAGTATTTTGCCATGTATGTGGCAGGCACTTCGATTCCTGAGGACTTGATTCCTAAGGACGCTGCCTTGATTCCCGTGGGTACAATTCTAGGCCTGCAGGAAGTCATGGAAGAGGTTCCCCCAAGGCGCGAAGCCCAGTTTGGATTGGGAGCAAGCTATGGTCGTGGAAAATGGGGCATGGCTGTGGATGCTTCTTTGCCCATTGGACAGCATATTAGGTTGTATGGGGAGCTGCAGTCTTTGCCGGAGTTCATCTATGTACTGGGTGTAGAGGGAGGCTTGAACAATGAGTTTTATCTGGTGGCCGAGGCGGGCGATGCCTCCAATGACGGATTTGCCCTTCGCCTAGGGGTCAGGGATGAGCTTCAGTTCGGTGACAACTTCATCGTCTCTGCAACGCTCTTGCCGATCCAGTTTACCTTGGCAGGAGAAAAGGAGTACTTTGTCCTTAACTGGAGAGTGGGTCTGGAGCTTAACCAAGCCGACTATGGTCTCTGGTATCAGATGGATAATGATCTCGGGTCAGTCAGGCATGATGTGGGGATCTCCCTCTTTAGGAGTAAGCCTGCAGAGGCTCGCCTCTCCTGGTCGTGGGATCAAGAGCATGGAGGCGTGATTCGAGCTGGAATTCGGCTGAAGTTCTAG
>JAAYOK010000134.1 GCA_012520355.1 Bacillota bacterium
ATGTACCTATTCGAGCAGGTTATGAGCTAGCTTATAATGCGTTGATTTTGGGTACTGCTCACCAAAGAGGCATCGCATTTAAGTTAGAGGAGAACTACGCAACAAGTCAAGGAGGTGGAGTTAAGGCAAAACAATTGTCACAGACACTTGCGGAATAGTCGTACCATCACCATTAAGTATGAGGAAAACGAATGAGGAAAAGTATGGTCAGCTTATTGATGATTGTCGCACTGCTTGCTCTGAGTGCAACAGGGTTTGCCCAAGAAGAAAAGGTTGTCTTGAAGTATATGACATGGGTTAATGCATTAGGTGCCGAATGGATTCAGGAAGACTTTATTGAGCCCTTCCAAGAGCTCTATCCACATATCGAAATTCAACATGAGAATGTTCCTTTTGCTGAGTATTGGCGAAAACTAATGACGACCTATGCTGCTGGCGATCCACCCGATTTAATGCATATGAGCATTGGTTATATTTACGACTACGCCGATCGCGGGATTCTTCTCAATTTGGAGCCCTACTTCAATCGTGATCTCGATTTAGAGGATTATTTTGAAGAACCGATGAAGGCGGTTCGTTATCCCGATATGGAAACCGGCGACTTGTACGCCATGCCATACTCCTTTGTCATGAGTATACTTCATTATAATAAGGACATGTTTGATGCTGCCGGGGTCGCTTATCCAACGGATGATTGGACATGGGACGATCTCTTAGAAGCAGCCAAAGCCCTGACAAAAGACTTGGATGGAGACGGAAAGATCGATCAATGGGGTCTCTTTTTCAAACCTGACTATTACACGCTAGATGCTGCTATCTATGCCTATGGTGGTCGTGTACTGAGCGAAGACTTGACGACGGCTGTCTTTGATAGTCCAGAAGCTGAAGAGGCTATTCAATTCCTAGTTGACCTCATGTGGAAGCATGAAGTGAGTCCATCGCCACAAGTGTACCACGGTATCGGGAATCTATTCCAACTAGGTACCGCCGCCATGACAATTGGCAATATGGCAGATCTCGATGTCTATCGCGCCATCGAAGACTTTAGCTGGGATGTGGCCCTGGTACCTGGTGGACCTGGGGGCAAGATCGTTAGAATGTGGCCAGACTCCATTGCCATCGCATCTACGTCCAAGCATCCCGAGGAAGCATGGGAGTACGTGAAGTTCATGGCTAGTCCCTCCAAACTCGATCGCTACAGCGGCGAAAGGAAGATGCCAATTCTTAAAGCGCTGGCGAACACTGACGAGTGGATGGAGTACGATAAGGTTCCCGATAAGAGTGTCTATGTGCGTGCTATGGAGTTTGGTCATCCTCTAGATTTCCGACCAAACTGGGGCGAGTGGTCTGCTGCTCGCGAAGCTGCACTAGAACCTGCTTTCCTTGGGCAAATGCCTGTAAGGGAAGCGATCAAAGATGCAATTCAGGCAGTTCAAGAAGTACTGGACGATAACTAGTGGGTAGGGGCACTTTGCCCCTTTTCCCCCTAAACTGGAGGTACGACTTGATGTTGCGCAAGAAATTCAAGGGCGTAATAGGCCTTTATGGTTACTTGGCTCCTACGATTATAGGTCTTATTCTGTTTAATGCAGGAACAATCGTTGTATCCTTTATCTTAAGTTTCTACAAATACGATGTGATTACTCCTCCAACCTGGATTGGATTGGAAAACTATCGATGGGTGCTTAACTCCAGCCTATTCTGGAAATCGGTAAAAAACACCTTCGCCTTTGCCTCTGGCTATATCCCCTTGAGTATAGCCATATCCTTGGCCTTAGCTATCTTGGTGAATCAAAAAATCAAGGGTGTGGGCATTTTCCGTACCGTTTTCTACTTGCCTGTTGTCACCAGTATGGTGGGGGTAAGTATCGTTTTTGCCTGGCTCTTCAATCCTTATTATGGGTTGGTCAATTACGTTCTTGGCCTCTTTAAGATTACAGGTCCCGCTTGGCTTAGCAGTACGCAATGGGCCATGCCCGCAGTGATCATCGTAAGCGTTTGGAAGACGGCTGGTTACTACATGGTGATTTATCTTGCAGCTTTGCAGAATGTTTCGCCCGAACTGTATGAAGCTGCTCAGATCGATGGCGCCACTCGCTGGAAGCAGATTCGCCACATCACGATTCCCGCTGTATCAAGCACTACGTTCTTTGTTGCCATTATGTGTACCATGTCATCATTGAAAATCTTTGAGCAAGTGTATGTAATGACACAGGGTGGGCCCGCCAACTCTACTGTAACAGTGAATCTTTTGATCTATCGTAATGCTTTTGAATATCTCCGAATGGGTAGAGCAACGAGCATGGCCTATTTTCTCTTTGCTGCAATCATGGTTGTGACATTAATTCAGTTTGTAGGACAAAGGTGGTGGGTGCATTATGACTAATGTAAGAGCCAAGGGAGTCAGTTTAATCTTACGCTATACCGTTCTGGTGTTGCTATCCTTGGTTTTCGCGACTCCTTTTCTCTGGATGCTATCATCTTCCCTCAAGCGAGGTGTTGACGTTTTTGCTTTTCCACCTCAATGGATACCATCACCCATAATGTGGGGTAACTACGTTGAGTTGTTCCGGCTTTTGCCATTTTTCCGTTTCTTCCTAAACAGTTCTTATGTGTCCATTCTCTCCACCTTTGGTCAGGTTGCTAGTTGTGCTTTGGCAGCTTATGCCTTGTCACGTCCAAGGTTTCCTGGTAGGGAAGCGATCTTTTATGTTTTGTTAGCGACTATGATGGTGCCAGGTCAAGTCACAATTATCCCGAGATTCCTGATAATGCGAGGATTAGGGTGGTTAGACACCCACTTACCCCTCTATGTGCCCCATTTCTTTGGCGGAGCCTTTGGCACATTCATGTTAAGGCAATTCTTCTTGAGTCTCCCCCGGGAGCTCGATGATGCTGCGGCAATTGATGGTTGCGGGAGACTACGTACCTTTCTAACAATCTACTTGCCATTGTCAAAACCGGCTTTGGCTTCATTGAGTCTGTTCATCTTTATGGATGCCTGGAACGATTTATTAGGGCCCATCATTTACTTGTCCTCGCCGGAAAAAATGACATTGACAGTGGGCCTCACCTTTTTCCAAGGACAATATGCGACAGAGTGGCATTTGCTCATGGCAGGCGCCCTCGTGAGCACTGTTCCAACCATTATCGTCTATCTATTAGCCCAGAAGCACTTTGTTTCTGGAATTATGATGGGGTCTGTTAAGGGTTAGTCACCCTGTTTGGAGGAGATATCTAATGGTAAAAATGGTTGCACTTGATTTAGACGGAACACTGCTCGAAGCTTCAGGTATGATTGCCCAGACCACATTGGAACAATTGGCTAAGATAAGCGAGGGTGGCTGCAAGATAGCAATCGCTACGGGCCGCCCCTATATCCGTACTCTTGACCCGCTAAAAAAGAATCATCTCTACCCACAAGGTTCCTTTCCTCAGTTTTTAATCTGCGAAGAAAGGGATGTGTATGAATTAGGAGAACATGGTTATGTGGACTGGGAATCGAATCAGGCTACGCTGGAAGAAGAACGCAGCCATCTCTCTTTAAGCCATCGTCTATTGTCGCAGCTGGAAAAAATTGCACCAACCTTGGAGTTCGCGATCAATAACGCTTACTCTCAAACAAGTCGGGGTTTTGTGGAAACCTACTTCGTTTATCCCCATGAGGCCCTTGAGGCCTTTGAGGTTCTAACGGATCTAGCAGAAGGCACCCCTCTTAAAGTAACTCGGAACAGTCGCAATGTTTGTTTGCGTTCCCGCAAGGTTGGAAAAGGGTTGACCCTCAAGAGAGTTGCGGACTATTGTAGCCTTGGTTTGAGCGAGGTTTTGGCTGTGGGCGATTCCCACAATGATTTGGAGATGCTAATAAGTGGGGTCGTTTCGGCTACAACCAACAACGCAGATGAGATGATAAAAGAGGTTGTTAAACAGACCGGAGGACTCATTTCTTCCTTAGACCGTAGCCTTGGGGTCGGCCAGATCATTCAGAGAGTAGTGGGCACAGGGGAGTAGGGGGCAAACAGAACGGAGTGATAGCTTTGCGCGGCATTGTCTTTGATTTC
>JAAYOK010000135.1 GCA_012520355.1 Bacillota bacterium
CCCAGTTCACGCATGCCAGGGGTATCGATGATCATACTTCCGTTTTCCAGGAGCAAAAGTTGCCGATGGGTGGTGGTGTGGCGTCCCTTGTCATCATCGTCTCGAATCTCCCTAACTTCCATGATCTCCTTATCCGCTAAACGATTGACAAGACTGGACTTGCCCACCCCTGAGGAACCCAAGAAAACCACCGTCTTACGGGGCTGAAGGTAGGAGGTAAGGGCTTCAAGTCCAGTTCCAGCCTTGGCACTGACCGCGTGGATGTCAACTCCAAAGGCAATCTCCCTGACGGCTTCCATTTGTTCTTCAAAATCGGGAACCAGGTCTGCTTTGGTTAGTATTAAGACCGGCACCCCTCCTGACTGCCAGGCTAGGGTGATGTAGCGTTCGAGACGTTTGAGATTAAAGTCTTGGTTCAGCGACTGCATAATAAACACGTAGTCAAAGTTGGCCGCCACAGCCTGTTCGCCGCGGCCTTTATCGGGATCGCGTCTGGAAAAGAACGATCCTCTAGGTAATGTCTTGACAATAGGACTCTCTCCCGTGGGATTGTAGTGGATCAAAACAAAATCACCGGTGGTGGGGAAGTCCTCGGAGCTTCCGGCAAAATAGGTACTGGATTTTAGTCTACCAGCCACCTTTCCATGTTCGCAGATAAGCTCATAGCGCTCTCTGTGCACGGCCAAAACCCGGGCAGGAATGCTATCTGTATCAAGTTCTACTTGTGCCAAGACCTCTCTGGATAATCCATAATCCTCTAAATTCAATTCGTTCATCCTCCAATATCGTTGATATTCTGTGGGTGCAATGTAGGGCAATCATCAGACATCAACTCCTTTCCCTGGGTTTAAAAATGGGCACAAAAATACCGCAATAAGCAGCCTTTATCCTTGCCTACTGCGGCCTACATGTGCCTAGATAAAACAAAGACACACCACTTCGATGTGCCTGTTTGATGACAGTATTCACGAAAGGTTACTTTACGATGGGCACAGCAAAAAAAGGTGGAACCCACCTGGCTTCCTAGGCTGTGCCAGTTATTCTGTTAAGATGAGATCACCATATAGATCGCAGACATCAAAACAGCTCCTTTCGCATCTCTAAACATGAATACGTTTGTTTAGAGATCTAGAATCGAACTTAGTATAGCACCCTTTTTCAGGAAAATCAACTCAACGTTAGGGGTCGCACCCCCCAGTTATTGCCATAAGCATTTAAAGGGGCCGGCGGGGCCCAAGAGACTCGAGAGGCCGAAAAGACTAATGTTCCCAAATAAGGCAAGAAGTGTCAGTTCCGGCTACGAACTACTGAACCAGAGTGCAACCTGCGTGAAGGTGGGGGGTGTTTTGTGATCTAGTTTAAAGAAGACATTGTTTGTGTGGAAATTTAGCGAAAAAGAAGGGGAGAGCGATGTCAAGGATCAAGACCGCTCTGAAATTGTGTTTGTTGATTCTGGTCATTTCCATTGTTCTTAACGTAAGCGTCTATGGTGTTGCGGTGGGACAAGCCTCTACAACTACGCTGTATCCGGCCGTTTTAGAGATTCCTGTAGGAGCCAGCCTCTATCTGCAGGTTCGCTCCACCTCGGAAGTTGCACCGCAAGATTTGCAGTGGACGAGCTCCCAGGAAAAGGTGGCCACTGTGTCGCAAGAAGGCTATGTCACAGCACTTTCTCTGGGCGAGACGCTGATTGAGGCCGTACATAGAAAACTCGATGACAAGGCGGTCTGCCGGGTTGTGGTTACCGAATCTGATAAGATGCTGCTTTATGAAATAGACGAATCACTGAACTCCCCGATGATCCTTCTCTCGAGGATCCTGGTGAGGACAGAGAGGCAGGATTCCCGTGGAGCAGGATCCTAAACTAGATATCCCCGTTGAACATGATCCTAGTGTGGATGAGTACGCCTGGTGGATCCGGATTGATGATACCATTACGCAGGAGTTAGATGGTGACGATGGCCCAATGAAAGTGGTCTATTCGCTCTTTATGAATGCGGTAAAAGTCGAAGGACAGACTTCCAGGGTTTCTATGATGGTGGTGCTACACTAGAGGTAAGGGTTGACGCTGATGAGATGGTGAATGAGTTCATGCAGAGCTCTGCGGGAATCCTCCTCAGCCTCTTCGTAGACATTGGGGGGACCTACAAAGGGGAAGTTGAAATCGAGGTGGAGGATTATGATGTGAATCGCTATACCGACTTCGATGCCAAGCCAGGAGAGCTGGCTATTCCTCCTTCTTTGGTCCAGTACCGAGGTATGGCCCTTGGGGAGATCGAGCTCTCAGGAAGAACGATAGCGGGTGGATCGTCCCTCGATATGAGCGGCATGGGCATTAATCTCTACCAGCCGCCCATTCCAACCGATGCTCCCCTCAAGTATAAAATGATCATGCTCGGAGCTGGTAAGGTCGAAATAGACTTTGGCTTGGGGCTCCCTCGGGGCTTTCGAGGACCGCTGAGCCGGGAACCCTTTTAAGGGTCAGACCCCCCAATTGTTTCCATTTATACACGTCTTCTAGTCAAAGGCTTATTGGCGAAATGCATTGCGGTAACGCACTAACCCATCACCAATGTAAGAGATATAGAGCGATCAGCGTCTGTGTGCCTCGGGGCATAAACGCTGATCGCTTTACTTTCGTCGTCTAGTCGTTCGTCGATAACCATACTCAGAGTCTCTAATTCGCCATCTTCCATCGCGGCCACAAGCTCCCAAGACGATGTAATCAAGTCCCAGTCTTGATCGGATGGGGCGATCTCAATGATTCCTTCTCGTTCAAGAGCATTTTCATCAATCACAAGGGTGGTGTGGTATGGCGACGTGGCGATATGTCCCTTGACGTACGGAGCGAAACCAGGGTACATTTCTAGTTATCACACGAGGGGGTGAAGGTTGGATACGGTAGATGCTGGGCATTGCATATACGTCGACCTAAAAGAGAAGGAGGAATCCTCATGGGGATTCGTAGAGTTGGTTGGGTACTACTTTTGCTATTAGTACTTTCCGCTCCAGTCATGGCGGGAG
Organism: Bacillota bacterium; assembly: GCA_012520355.1. GTDB lineage: Bacteria > Bacillota > Limnochordia > Darwinibacteriales > Darwinibacteriaceae > UBA5420. The sequence continues at coordinate 3,025 of JAAYOK010000135.1, forward strand.
CCTTGCCTGAAAGGCTCGAGGAAATGCCGATTTACCCAGGTGCTGTCCGCGATCGGGACGCGGAAGAGGAGTATCTGGACACTACGTACTTCACCGACAGTGTGGTGTTCCATGAAGTGCAGAGCTACAAGGTCCAGGCGATGATTGACGATGTGGTCAGGTTTTATCTGGACCAGTTGGAACCTGAGCTGGGCTGGCCAGAG
>JAAYOK010000136.1 GCA_012520355.1 Bacillota bacterium
AGGGAGTGTTAGAAGTGCGTGTAACTGCTACCGAACTTAAGATGAATATGGGTAAGTATATCCATCTTGCTGCAGATAAAGATATTATTATTACGCGAAACGGCAAAGATGTTGCTTTGTTGACTAATGTTGAAGGTATAAGAAAGAATGCACTCAAATCACTGCGCGGTATAATCAGTGACCCAAATGTTTCTCGCGAAGCTATACGCGAAGAAAGGCTCAGTAAATATGATGCGGATCCTAATTGACACCAACGTGGTGATTGATTATCTTGCTGATCGCCAACCGTTTGCCGATCCTGCAGGGGAAATCCTGTTTCTCTGTGAAAGTGGACAAATCCTTGGCATGGTCACCGCCAACGCAATCACCGACGTTTATTATGTGGTTCGCAAAGAGATCGGTAGGGATAGAGCACTTGATGCCATACAAACACTGTGCTCTGTATTTGACATCGTCGATATAGGGAAAACCGACATCCTTGGAGCAATTGAATTGGGGCTAAGGGATTTTGAGGATTCTTTGGTTGCCCAGTGCGCCAAGAAGAGCAAGGCAGATTATATTATAACTCGCAATCTTACGGATTTTGTTGTTTCCCCTGTTTCGGCGCAAGACCCACAATCGTTTGTTAAACTCATAAAGGCGGAGTGACCTTCATGAGTGGCTCTAGAACAGTACTAATCGGCGTACTATTATGCGCGGTGCTTATGATTGGGTGATTCAAGTGAAGGGAGATTAGGTGCCGATGAAAAGGACTTTTGCCGCTGAGGTTCAGAAGTAATTGGGAAAGGCAAATTTTCCTCATAAAGTTTTCAGCCCAGAGAATTTCGCCGTTCTTCCAGTCCGAGTGATGGTGTCCCAGGCATTAAATGTGCCAGCTAGAGAGCGGAACAGCCAATGCTCAATTACCAACCATATTTTACGGAGTGTCGTTTTTTGGGGACGCCTCAGCTCGCAGCCTTACTGTAGTTGAAGGCTGTTGTAAAGGCGGATGGAACTTTTGCCGTACCCTCACCAATACGGGCTTGAGGCGATCCCTATGTAGGCATATTCCCTTCGCAACTCAAAATCGATCCCGCCTCTTAAAAATAACCCCTACGTTTTTTAATATGAACCAACGTTTCATAATGATTCCCATAGGTATTGAGTCGAAATAGGATCACTCATCGTTTCTACTGCGATTTGCCAATACATGAAGCAATATCTTGAGCCGAGTCAAGCGACCAATAACAAGAAATCCAATACCAGCTACCGTGAATAATAGCCCTAAATTGAACCTCCCACGACTAAAGTCGCAGGATTCCTGGGTAGTCTGTTCCATTGAACAGAATTGGTGCAAAAGGATGCGCCACCAGGCTAACTCCGCCGTCCCGGCGGTTCTTTTTGCTGAATAATTATGCTAAGCTACACTTTGTGTAGCAAGCATCCGTTTACCCTCAGCAAGGATGTTCAAACTTGCATTCACATCCCGCTCCCACTCAATGTGGCAATTGGGGCAAGTCCAGTGCCGTAGGCTAAGATTTTTCCCCTCTTTGTTTTGAAAGCCACAGCCAAAAACCACCTGGCTTTATACTCAAGCATCGTTCGAAATTGATACCAAGAGACCTCGCTGATGGCCTTGGCTAACTTACGGTTTTTTAAGAGGTTAGCTATCTGCAAATCCTCAATCGCGATCACATCGGTAGTTGTTGACTTTGTCAATTGATAAGATACGTTGAGAGTTTTTGTAGATAGTCTGTGCGGGCATTGACGATTCGTTCATGAATTCGGGCCACTTTGATCCGCTGTTTATTCCAGTTCGCGGAGCCCACAACTCGCCTTGAAAGAACCCTCTGTTCCTTGGCGAGCTTTTCCTCCATACGGCGCAAGAACTTAGGATTTTCAAACACCTCACCATTTGATAGAACAGCAAAGCTCTGTAAGCCTAAATCGACACCCACTACCGTTCGAGGCCCCACCCCACTTCACGGCAAGGTTGCAGCGAGAAGAGCAAAGCTGAAACCTAGGCAATCGTCTAGGTTTCGGGGCATAGAACAGATGTGTTCTTGGCGCTATGGGATGTTCCAGAAGGTGATATCTTGGCATCCTTCCAACGAATTCACAAGCTCGCTATGCAGTTGATCAACGAAGAAACTATGCTATCTAAAACAACCAAGTTTCCAAAAACGGCGATGCAAAGTTATATTCAACCAAGGCAGCGAGCTAAGAGCTGCCTTTTGCACATTAACCTACCTGTTACCGTGCAATGTTGCTGGTTATCAGGAATTCTTTGGCTAAAATGTGACCATTTGCCCTTTTTCCAACAGTGAGCAAAAGAAAAAGACCTCCGAAGAGGTCTCTACCAGGCATTTTGATGGTGGGCCATCGGGGATTCGAACCCAGGACGCCCTGATTAAGAGTCAGGTGCTCTACCAACTGAGCTAATGGCCCACACGCACGAGATAATTATAGTCCCCTTCGCTCTTCCTGTCAACAGTAAATCGTTCTTCCGTGTTACATTGCACCGCCACCTATGATGTCTATGAGACCCGCTGACCCCAGTGGTAGTCGCTCATTCTGCTCCAGGCTAGCACTGACCTTATTGATCTTCCAGCTCGAATTCTTCACTAACCCAACTTCTAAGGCCAGAGAGTACTCGTTAATGAGCGTCTGGTCATCTACCGTTGCCACTGTGGCCTTAATGCTGTAAATCTTGGTCCATGTGGCCCTGTTGCCTGTAACCGAAAGTACCGGTTCGTGATCTACTACCTCAGAGAGTTCTACGCTGGTAATGAGGTACTCTTCCATTACATCCTCATCATCAGGGACGGAGACGGAACTCCATTGCTCCTTTACAGTATCCTCGAGAATTTCGCCTCCGCTAAAGTCGGTCAGCAACGAGAGAGTCTGTAGCAAGGGGAATGAAAATTCGTCTGGACCTTCCTCGTCTTCGCTCAGGAGCTGTTCTTTGGTGAGAATCCGCGAAAGGTACATTGACATCCCAATATCCTGGGGCGAGATTTCGACCTCTACGACAAAACGACGAACTGCCATGGAGACTTCAAACGAATCTGCAAAATATTCAAGTGCGGCCTCGAGTTGCGCAAAAAATTCCCCTTCTTCATCTTCCATCGCACTACCTAGCTGGAACTCTGCGCTCTCCAGCTTTTCCATTAAGGCCTTGACTTGTGCAACATCCTGAGAGTTATCCTCTGTCTTTGTGCCGACCCCAAGACATCCTGTCAATACAAAGGCAACTAGAATCAACATTCCCAGGCGCAACCAGATCGAACGTACGTTTTTCATCTTTACACCTCCATAGATTTTTCTAATCGTTTTCTGCTTTAGATCCGCCTACCGAACATGATAACTCCAAGAGGCTCCGGGGCCTCTGGTTCTCTGATTTCCCTTTCCGCCTCCCCTCGCTAGTTTCTAGCGCTTTTCGTATCTATTTGCCCGAACCATTATGTAATTACTAACTCTGTTGATTATAAAGAGTATAAACCGGAAAACATGGACAAGTCAAGAGTATTTATACAAAATTCCAGACTGCTGCAATTGAAAAAGAAAGACGCTCCCCGTATAATGTCTATAAAACACAATAGGAGAGGATCAAGGTGATACAATCAATTATTGGCATAGCTTTTGACTGCCCCAATGCTAACGAGTTAGCAGACTTTTACGTAAAACTAACTGGCTGGAACAAGGAAATTTCCAGCGGGGCCTTCGCCGCGCTTCGCACTCCAGAAGGCATTCTCCTAGTCTTTCAAACCGTAGAGGATTATGTACCACCTGTCTGGCCCTGGGAGAAGGGAAAACAGCAACAAATGGCCCACATTGACTTTTACGTTGACGATCTGGCAGATGCAGAAGAGAACGCCATAAAATGCGGTGCACGTAAAGCCGAGGTCCAATACTACGACACATCAACCGTGATGTTAGATCCTACTGGCCATCCCTTCTGTTTATCCACTGTCAAGTAGCTTACTCCATGACCTTTTGAATGGAGCTCATGACGCGAGGCAGGGGCAGTGCGCCAACCACGGGGCGCTTACCGTTAATGATCAGGGTGGGGACACTTGTGATCCCATAGTGCTCAACCAAGCGAAGATCCCTTTCCACAGCCTCCAAGGTCTTCGGATCCTGGTAATGATCCTGCCATTTGCCAAAGTCGAGTCCTGTTTCTCTGACGATCTCGTTGATCACATCCTGATCGCCAATATTGCGGCTTTGAACAAAAAAGGCATTTTGCAGAGCATCAAAGAGATCCCAATAGGCCGCTTCTCCTCCCACCAAAGACGCTGCCTTACAGGCCAGAAGACCCTTCATGGATGTGGGGAAGGGAAAGTCGGCTTCACGCATGCCTTGAATATTAAAGCGATGTAGATCATCGTTTTGGTTCGCCTGCTCCCAATGGGTCAAGACCTCATCCTTGGCCGCCGCTCTGGAGCCAAACATCTGGTCAAACTCAGCCTCTTCCCGCACTAAAGCAAAGGAACGATGCACGATTTCAACCTCAGGCATCAGCTTGGCCAGTTCGCGCATGCGATAGGACATGGGGAAACAGAAACTGCAAATTACATCATGAAAAAATTCTATGGTTATCTTGCTCATCTGCCTTCACCTTCTAACACTGATTCTGCCATAGTCTACCGGAAAAGATGTGCTCAGATCCTTAGTTATCGATTCTTTCATCCTTTGTATGCCAGGCAAAATTCACATGGCTGATCTTCCATTTCGAATCTGCACCCTTCTTCAAATCGATTTCTAGGTCTACGGAAACTTCTTTTTTCCACCTAGTCGTATCTGCAAGAACGATTCCTTGCACCGCGTAACCCTTCGTCCAAGTCGCAGTATTACCCACCACACTGACTACTGGTCCTGTAATTCTCACAGGGTCATAATCCTCTTTATTGTAAGCCAAGTACAGTATAGGATCGAAGTTTAAATCCATGAACGTCAGTAGAAAAACAAACGTATCTTCGGCCTCTAGACCTAGGCTTTGCCAAATATGGTCTCGGTAATCATTGAGATCCCACTCCAATTCATATTGTAGCAACATAGCATGATCAAACTCCTCAGAGAGCGACCAATCCCGACCCGGATTATTTCCTGAACTAGCTACGGCTACGGAAATCGGATCGGCAAAATATCCTAGAGCAACGTCCAAGTCTCCCATGAAATCCTCAAAATCAACATTTTCAGGTTCCCTATTCCACTTACCCAAGAAGTCAAAATCATGATCGTCCAGCTTACTCATGAGCGCCTTGATGCTAGCCTTATCCATCCATTGGCCCAGACATCCAGTTAACAAGAGTGCTGCAAGAGTGAGAAGCAACAACATCAAAAACAATCTTGACTTACGCACATAGATCCCCCTCAGCTATAGTCCTTTAATTCATTGTACGAAAATTTTGAAAAGCATTACATGGAGAGAAAAAGAGGCACCACCTAGGTGCCCCTTTCTGCCACACTCCATTCTCTACTTCAAAATCACAATCCGGCCAGCCTCAGGTTCTGTAATGCTACCTTGGCCGACAATGTAATCCACCATGACATCCCTTAACATGATACCGGTATCGGCAACCAAGTTGGCATTCATGAAGGTCTCATAGCCATCTCCACCCGCGGCTAGAAAATCGTTGGTGGCCACGGTGTAATACTTGCCAGCTGCGAGCCTATTTTCGCCCACCTTGGCATTGATGATGCGTCCGCCAGGTAAAGCATTGGGGTCTACCTCAAACGTGATTCCTGAGACTTGGAGGAAACCACCGTTTTGATCCGGCACCATGCGTACGCTGTGTTCTAGAGCTTCCAGAATATCCATACCCAGCATTTCTACTACAACTAAGGTGTTGTCGAAGGGTAGGGTGTTATACACATCAGCTACACGAATGTCACCAGCATGAATGCTAGCGCGGATTCCTCCGCCATTGGTTACAGCGATATCAGCGTCTACCGCACTGCGAATCACGTCGGCCACTAAATTACCGAGATTGGTCTCTTGGGTGCGGACATACTCGCGCTCACCGTTCCAATCGATAGCACTTGATCCGATCACGGTGCCGAGGCGTTGTTGTAGTTCAGAATTCCATTTGTCGATAATGTGCTGAATCCGATTATCTTTAGCAACGTCTGGGGAGACCGGAATCAAGAACCCGTCATAGGAGACAATGTCCTTACCTTCCACCTCAAGACGTAAGAAACCAACATTATTGGCATATTCATGGGCCTGCACAAGAATCACACCATTAACCTCTTGCGCCGTTTCTAAGCGAGTGTGACTATGACCACCCACAATGACGTCAAACTCTGGCACAGCCATGGCTAATTCCTGATCTTTAGCATAGCCTAGGTGACTGAGGGCAATCAGGATATCCACTTCTGGGCGAACCGACTTGGCCACGAGCTGAGCAATGGCGATGGGTTCACGGAAGGTGAGCCCCTCCACATTTTTCGGATGGGTTACAATCGGAGTTTCTTCAGGCACGAGCCCGATAATACCAACCTTAATACCATTTACTTCTTTGATTAAGGCACTGTAGCCGGCAAAAAGCGAACCATTCTTGCTGACATTCGCCATTAAGGTTGGGAACTTAGCATCGGCAATACGCTGTGCTAAGACTTCCTGACCATAGTTGAACTCATGATTACCAGGGGTAAAGGCATCGTAACCCATAGCATTCATGATCTCGATGGTGGGGTATCCACCGAACAAGTTATCAATATTCATACCATGCATCGCGTCACCAGCATCAAGCAATAACACTTTGTCCTTGCCATACATGGCCCGGATGTCTTCAATCACTGTAGCAGCCCGAACCCGGCCACCTTGTTCTTCTTCAGCCCCTGCAGGGATGTGGGACTCAACACGGGAGTGAACATCATTGGTATGCAAAATGATGAGCTCCGCGGCAAAACTAGACATACTCACAGCTAGCAAAGTGACTAAAACAAGTACCAGTACAAAACTTGAACGTCTAAATCTCACTTTCAAAAAATCGCCTCCCTGAGTATTTTTTGCCCTTTTGAAATTCTACACTCTTGCCACTATCCCTCCACATTTGGAAAATTTGGCCTAAATTCTTCCCTGACAAACAGGACTCCATTCCTCTTTATGGAATTCAATAACGAAGGGCTCGCTAACCAGAAAGGATGGATCAACGTATGCGAAAATTCGGTATCGTTGTGATCGTGTTGCTCCTGATCGCCGCACTTGCTCTCATGGTGGCCAGTGCTGGCATTGTCCCCCTCCCGTTTTTTGGATCCGAAAAGCCTCCTACAACTCTAGCGGTAAATATGCCCTTTAGCACTTCCCTCGAAGACGAGACAGATCATGTTTTGGAAAACAAACCAAAACTCAAGGTAGTCACACCCCATGGCCAGATCACGGTCAGAGGAGGCGATGTTGACGAGGTCCAGATTCACATGCACGTCCAAACCAGGGCCACCACACCACTTAAGGCGCAAGAGATTATGAGCAAGGTCTCCCTGGAGCTGGAAAGCACCACGCAGGAAAACATTGTCCAAGTTCAGACCCCAACGCTTGGCAACAACGAGATGGCCCGGGCCGATCTCACCATCGTAGTCCCAATGCAAACGGAGCTTGACCTCAAGACGAATCTAGGAGAGATCGAAATCACCAAGATTGAGGGTTCCATCCGAGCACTAGATGGTCTCGGTGCAATCAAGCTGAGGGATTTCAAAGGTGATGCCTATCTAGAAACATCCCTGGGCAACATTGAAATCTCCAATTCCACCTTTGACAAAGAACTGATAGCCCTGTCTCATCTCGGTGACTTGATCATTGGGGCCAGCTTAGCAAAGAGAAATGTACTAGAGAGTAGCCTCGGCGATTTAACACTACTCCTTTCCCCCCACGAATCATATGTATTAGAAGGGAAGTTAAGTCTCGGGTCCTTTGACCTTGCCGTTCCCTTTAAAGGTCAACAAGGAAGAGACCGCATTCAAGGAGTGATTGGCGAAGGAGAACAGCTCGGGTCGATCTTTGTTGACTTGTCCCTTGGTTCCTTAGCAATAAAATTTAGTGAATGGGAGAGATGAATGCGATGAATTACACTGTGACCTATTTAGCCTATTTTACCCCCATCATTCTGACGGCTCTGGTAGTAATTTTGGTAATCGCCTTACGCTGGTTCACCTACAAAGAGCGGATGGGTCTCATCGCTCAGGGCGTGGCACCAGACGATAAGTACAAGACGGGGAAAACCCAGAAGTCAACCTTGGCCATTGGACTTGTCCTCGGCCTCGTTGGTCTAGCCTTGACCATTGGCCTAATCACCCTCGGGGTTGGCCCCTGGCTCTTGGCGGGTCTTTTACCTTTCGCCATTGGCCTGGCCCTCATCTTGGTAAGCCTCATTTTCGCCCCGGCGAAACCAAAAAAGGAGCCTGAGGTTGTCGAGCAAAACAAAGTGGAAGAAGAAGTGACGGAAGAACCCATTCTCGAGAGCTTCCGACTTGATGACGAAGACGATGACGAGGAGATAGGGGTGGAGGCGGAAGTGATTTAGGAAAAACAAAAGGTGCGGCCACATGTGCCGCACCTTTACTACTTCTGTTCTGCATACAAAACGGGAACATCCACCGCATCTCGGGCAACCAAGAGTACGGCTACCTCGCCTTTAAGATTGGGATTGGAGACAATGGTAAAATCTAAACCCTGTTTGCGGGCCTGGACAATCAAGGGCATGGCCCTTGTTCGGGCTCGCTTATGAATGACGAGTTCCACTCCCCGAACATCCTTCATGGCCTCCTCCATCACCTGCATACCCTGGGGAGTGAGGATCTGCTGAAAGGTCACGGCCTGAATCACCCGTTCCCGGAAGAACCCTAAGTAACGACGTTTCTCATCAGGTCGTAGCTGCGGTGTACCATGGATCCCTGCTTGGATCGCATTTTCTAGTTCATTCGTTCGCTTCGATCCACGCATCTAAGCATCCCTCCAAACAAAAAAACACCCCTGCAAGGTGTACGTCAAATCGACAAATGGTGCCGGGGGAGGGACTCGAACCCTCACGGGCGCTTAGCCCAACGGATTTTAAGTCCGTAGCGTCTGCCATTCCGCCACCCCGGCGTATCCAAAAATC
>JAAYOK010000137.1 GCA_012520355.1 Bacillota bacterium
CAAACCGAACAAGCGCTTTTAGACCTTGTGGATCGAGGAAGACCATCCCCTAGGATCCGCGTCGGGATTCTAGGGGAAATCTATACTGTAGTAGAACCTTTGGTAAACCTCCGTCTTGAAGAACGTTTAGGTTACCTGGGAGTCGAGGTGGTGCGAACGATCAGTCTTCCTCACTGGATCCAGGAACACATCTTCAAAAACGCCCTAGGTCTGTTTACTCGGGGCGATTTACTCCGTTCGGCCACTGGTTACCTCAGTGGATTTATTGGTGGGCATGGCCTAGAAAGTGTGGCCCGGAGTGTGGATTTAGCCGAGACAAACACCGATGGCATTATCCACATTTTCCCTTTGGCTTGCATGCCAGAAGTAGTTGCCCAGGGCATTTTGCCCCAAATAAGCCAAGATAAGAATATTCCCATTCTATCCTTAGTGGTCGATGAACACGCAGGTGAAACCGGATTTCAGACCAGGCTCGAAGCGTTTATCGATCTGTTGCAAAGGAGAGTGCGTGCATGCCCATAGGTCAAGAGGTTTATCTAGGTATTGATGTTGGTAGCGTAAGCACCAATCTTGTCTTGATCGATCCGAGCAAACCCCTTGGACAAGATGTGGTATGGAAGAAGTACCTACGGACCCGGGGTAATCCAGTGGAGACCCTAAAAGAAGGACTACGGGAGATCTGGCAGGAGGGAAAGTGGCAGATCAAAGGAGTGGGGACAACAGGCAGTGGCCGGGAACTAGCCGGTGCCATGGTGGGGGCGGATGTTGTGAAAAACGAAATTACCGCCCATGCCATAGCTGCTCTCAACCTGAATCCTAGAGTGTCTACGATTATCGAAATCGGTGGGCAGGATTCGAAAATCATTCTTATACGGGATGGGGTGGTGGTGGACTTTGCCATGAACACGGTCTGTGCAGCGGGAACAGGCTCATTTTTGGATCAACAGTCGGGCAGACTCAGTATTCCCATTGAGGAGTTTGGCCCCTTGGCCCTGCAAAGCCGAAATCCAGTGCGCATTGCGGGACGTTGTACCGTTTTCGCTGAGTCTGACATGATTCATAAACAACAATTAGGTCATAGCGTACCAGATATTTTAGCCGGCTTATGTTCTGCCATGGTTCGCAATTATCTTGGTAATGTCGCGAAGGGCAAGAGGATCGAACCACCCATCTTCTTTCAAGGCGGCGTGGCGGCCAATGTGGGTATGCAGAGATTTCTCGCGGATACCCTCGGTTTCCCCATTCAGATTCCTCGGCACTTTGACTGCATGGGGGCGATTGGTATTGCCCAGATTGTCAAGGAGACTCTAGAGGAGGGGGGCCAGACAACACGCTTCGTCGGTTATGAAATTGCCCAAAGTGATTTCTCTAGTAAGGGATATGTCTGTGAGCGCTGTCCCAATCAATGCGAAATTGTGGAGATCTGGCGAGAGGGTCACTTTCTCGCCAGTTGGGGTTCTCGTTGCGGGCGCAGTCACCTTTGTGATATTATGGAGAGGAGTTGACGCAGGGAGGTCCTTTCAATGATGAGTTTGGAACAAATAATCCTAGCCGTGCCAGCAATTCTGCTGGCTATTTCTGTTCACGAGTATGGGCATGCCTTCGCCGCCTACAAACTTGGGGATCCTACACCTAAGTATCAAGGGCGTTTGAGTCTAAATCCCTTGGCTCACCTCGACCCATTAGGTACCATCATGCTGCTTCTTTTTCGAGTAGGCTGGGCAAGGCCAGTGATGATCAATAGCCAATACTTCAAAAATAAGAAACAAGGTACAATCCTAGTGTCCCTGGCTGGCCCCTTGGCCAACATGATTACAGCCTGGATTTTCTATAATTTGATTAGCGTTTTTGGCAATCATATGTTAGGTAGTGTTACTGGACAGTCTCTTTTTATGTTTCTTTTGGTTAATGTTCAAATGAATCTGGGCCTGGCAGCCTTTAATCTTATACCCATTCCGCCTCTGGATGGTTCGCACATTTTAGCTGGAATCTTGCCTCGGCGACTAGCGTACCAGTACTCGAAATTTGCCCCTTATGGGCCTTTCGTCTTGATGGCTCTCCTAATTTTTGGGGGTTCGCGCTACTTGATCAATCCCATCTTTAATGTGCTTTTTCGCATCCTCGATGGACTATCCCTGTAGGTGCCACCATGGGATACGTCATTGAACTCGATGTTTATCAAGGCCCCTTTGATCTGCTCTTGGATTTAATTGCCCAAAATGAAGTGGATCTCTGGGACATACCCATTGCTACCATTACAGAACAGTACTTAGACTATCTCTATTCACTTCAGGAGCAAGACTTGGCCATCGCAGGCGAGTTCTTGCTCATGGCCGCAACCTTGATCCGCATTAAGTCTCGGTTGCTGCTTCCCCAAGAATCCCCTCCAGAGGAAGATGAGGAAGAAGAGGTGGATCCCCGCACCGAGCTCGTGGAGCAGCTGGTGCGCTACAAGTTCTTTAAAGAGGTTGCCCAGTTCCTCGAGGAGCGGTATGCTGAGGCCTCCAAGCACTTTACCAGGGGTCAAGCCCTAGAGTCTCTGGACCTAACGCCACTGTATACCAATCCCCTTGGAGATGTGACTTTGGAGGGCCTGCGAGAGCTTTATGATAAGCTCCTCGTGGAGTTAGAAAAGGAGCCACCCTTGCATCGGATAACCGGGAAGATCTCCTTGCCTGAGCGGTTAGCCCTGGTTCGGCTGCAACTTGTGGGCCAACCTCGTGCTACGTTTTCTGAACTTCTGCGGGATCGCTCTCCCGGAGAGATTGTGGTAACG
>JAAYOK010000138.1 GCA_012520355.1 Bacillota bacterium
GGCTTCGTTGATTGTCTCAAGATGTCGTGTTACACTTGAATCTAGTGCACGATTCGGCACGTACTTGGGAACAAGTGAGCATAAGCGAGCATGAGTGAGGTTAGGAAAAATGCTAAACTTGGAGAGAATCGAATACATTTTGCAGGAACTCCGCATCAAGAAAGCGGTCTATGTGAGCCAGTTAGCGGAAAAGTACTATGTGAGTCCTTCCACCATTAGGCGTGATTTGAGCGCCTTAGAGAAAGAAGGGTTAATCCGCCGTACCTACGGTGGTGCAGTCCTGATTGAGCATCCTGGTAGCGAAATACCCTTCTTTGTCAGACAGCGGGAGCGCCAGGAGGCCAAGGACATCATCGGAGAGTTGGCGTCAGATCTAGTTACGGAGGATCAGTTTATTTTCTTGGATTCCACAAGCTCGGCTTCGTTTCTTGTCAGGCATCTACAGAATAAGGCTAATTTGAAGGTGCTAACAAATAGTGCACAAATCGCCTTAGATTGCCTGGATCAGCTCCACTCCGCCCAGATTTTCTGCACCGGCGGCTGGATGAGTACTTTTTCTAGAGGTTTCACTGGGGAAAGTGCCAGACGCAGGATTGCCGAGTTCCGGACAGATTTGCTGTTTTTTTCTGCCCGTTCGATTTCCCTGGAAAACGGAATCTCTGATGTGAACGAGGAGGACGTCTATTTGAAGCAGCAGATGTTGGAGCAGACTGCCAAGTCTGTGTTCTTATGTGATAGCTCAAAGTTCGACAATACTTCTTATCGAAGGGTTTGCGATGTGGGAGCTATCGACTATCTAATCACGAACCAAAGGCCTTCCGAACAGTGGATGACGCATTTAGAACGTGCCGGTGTAGAAGTGATTTTCCCGGAGTAGGGGGTCGGACCCCCCATTTTCTGGGAGAATCCCGCACGTGGCGGCCATGGGAGGCTGAGCAAACACAAAAACAGACCTGTTGCAATCTAGAGGTCCTAGGGCAACAGGTCTATTTACATCTCATGTGGCAAAAGATGGGGGGCCCGCCCCCGTCAATGAGCTACAATGGACATTCGATCGCCAGACAGATCGACAGCTACTTCTTCTCCTGGCTCGAACATGGCTCCCTTCTGAGGGTCATGTACAACTGCCTTCAACTCTTGGCCATTAGCATCCAAGTCATACTCTACCTTTTCACCCAGATAGGTCACAAACTTGACCTTGGCCTTCAGTGCCTCCGGATCATCGGCGGCCTTCTTCACCCCTACCGCCTCAGGACGAATCAGAAGAAAGGCCTCACTCCCATTTTTCAACGTCTGTGAGTTAGACTTCACCCGAAAGATCTTGCCACCTGATTCCGCTTCGATTCGATCTTGGTCCCTACCCTTTACCCTGGCCGACAAGACATTGGTATTACCCACAAATTTGGCCACGTACACAGATTGAGGACTCGAATAAATCTCCTGCGGAGTTCCCACTTGCTCAATGGTACCCTTATTCATCACCACGATTTGATCAGAGATGGCTAAAGCTTCTTCTTGATCATGGGTTACGTAGAGACTCGTGATAGAGAGCATCTTCTGAAGCTCCTTGATTTCCACCCGCATTTGGATTCTGCGTTTGGCATCTAGGTTGGAAAGGGGTTCGTCAAAAAGGAGCACCCGAGGCCTGGTCACAATCACCCTGGCCAGAGCCACACGCTGCTGCTCTCCTCCTGAGATTTGGTTAGGAAAACGCCTTTCCATTCCAGTGAGACCTACCATGTCTAAGACATCCTTGACGGCCTCCTTAATTTCCGCTGATGACTTCCCTTGCAGCTTAAGGCCATACGATACATTCTGGAAAATAGTCATATGGGGAAAGAGAGCGTAGTTTTGGAACACGAATCCGATATTCCTTTTATTGGCCAAGACCTTGGTCTGGTCTTCCCCGCCAATGATGATCTTTCCAGTCGTAGGCTCTTCAAACCCAGCTACCATACGCAGGAGTGTTGTCTTACCACAACCTGATGGACCGAGGAGTGTCGTCAGTTTTCCCGGCTGAATCTCGAGATCGAGGGGACGCACCGCATGGACATCTCCATCACCAGAACGATCGCGAAATGTCTTACTAATATTCTCCAGTTTGATACTGGCTGCTTTATGCTCTTGCATCTATCTCCATCCTCCTAATAAACCGATGTCTTCTCTTGGATCGTCGAAAGCCCCAAGAGACGTAAAATTCCCCGTAGTCCGTTGGTTACTACGTAGACGATGACAATAACGAAGACCGAAAAGGCCGCGGCATGACCCAATTCCAACTCCGTAGCACTCTCCAAAATTCGCACAGTAATCAAAGTCCAGTTAACCGAGACCAAGAAAATGGTGGCGCTAATGGCCGTCATGGCCCTGGTAAATGTCACCTCAAGCCCCGCAAACAGAGAGGGAAGAATTAGAGGTACGGTCACTTTGCGTACCGTGGTCACCATATCCGCACCCAGGCTCGTAGATGCTTCCTCAATCGAAGGGTCAATTTGCTGCAAGGTGGCAATCGTGGACCTGATTCCCGTTGGACTATAACGGAATACATAGGCTGCGATTAAAATTGTAGCCGTTCCCGTGATCATCAGAGGAGGATCATTGAAGGCCAAAAGATAAGCAATACCTACCACTGTACCTGGTAGAGCATAGTTGATCATGGAGGTAGATTCCATTAAGCGTCCGCCAGGAATCAACTTGCGGGTGACCAAGTAACCAACGGTGATACCGAGAAGTCCTCCGATGGGCATGGCTGCAAAGGCAATGAAAAGTGTATCTTTGATAGATTTGACTCCATGCGTAAAGAGATACCTATAATTCACCAGGGTAAACTCGTGGTTGGCCCCCCATGCTTTGACCAAGGAACCAAAGACAATCATGCCATAGAGCAAGAGGATCAGGGCAGAAATGGCTAGACAAAGTCCTAAAAGGCCATAGCGTGCCCAGTTGTTCACTAACGGGGTCTCGCTTCCCGAAGATGATTTACCCGTCACAGTCACATAGTGCTTACGGCTCACCCAGTAGCGCTGCAAGACAAAGACAAGGAGTGAAGGCACTAAAAGAATAAAGGACAAACTTGCCCCGCCCTGGAGATCAAATAGGCCTGTGATCTGCAAGTATGCTTGGGTGGGGAGCACAGGAAATTGGTGCCCAGCTAGAACCAGGGGTATGGCAAAGTCTGCTAAAGACGCGGAGAAGACGAGTAGTAAAGAGTTGGCAATTCCCGGGATTGCCAGTGGCAAGGTCACTGTACGGAAAACATGCCAACGGGAGCCGCCCATGCTAAAGGCATTCTCCTCCAGACTAAGATCGATATTCTCCAAAACGCCCCGTAAGGTCATATAAGCCAAGGGGAAGAAAGTTAAGGTTTGAGCAAAAAGGGTACTCCACATCCCATAGATGCTAGAACCCCTCATCCCCAGGACTTGGTAGGTTAAAAAGCCCCTAGGACCAAAGGTGAAAAGCATAGCTAAGGCTAAGGTAAAAGGCGGCGAAATCAAGGGTAAAACAATAATGGCATCAAGGAACAAGCGCCAAACCTTTGATAGATTAGCCCGAGTACGCGTAAAGGCAAAGATAAAGCCAACCAAGGTACCTAAGACTGATACCGATAAACCCAGCTTTAGGCTGTTACCCAGTGCCAGTCGGTTTCCTTTGCGACTGAGGATGCGTGTAATCGAGTCAAAGGAAAAAACTCCATCGCGAACAAAGGTCAAATGCAAGAGTTTGTACAAGGGGAAGAGGATAAACACTCCTAGGGCGGCCCATAAAATGACAGCGATCACCATAGCAGTGGGATTGTACTTGCTAAACTGTGCCTTTAGGTCCCCTATGAATTTCGATGATTTGCTTTGTGACTTTAACAAAGGTTTCCCTCCCAACGAAAACGACAAGATAGTTCTAGGAATATATAGAATTGGCTTGGGCTAGGCTAAGCCCACCCAAGCCAGTTGTGGAATCTAGATCGTGAAATCCTTCTGGTTCCTAGAATCCTACGATTTCATCTACCCATTTCTCAATCACACGTTGTCTGTGTTCGCCGGCCCAGTCTAAATCGAGGTTGAAGAAGTTGGCACCTTCAATATCGACTAGTTCAGAAACGGTAGCATCGGGCCTTGCAGGCAAGAAGCCAATGCCATGTTCAGCATACAAGCTTTGTGCTTGGGGCGTTACCATCCAGTCCATAAACTGCTTCGCTAAGTCTTGGTTGGGACCATTTTTCACCAGAGCCATGGCTTCTACAGAAACGATGGAACCTTCTTTGGGGAAGCTAATGACAACGTCATAGCCACGTCTTGCGGTTTCGATACTATCCACGAGGAAGAAGATACCACTGCTGGCTTGGCGGGTAGCCACAGGTACGGTTCCGCCGCCGCCACTCTTGGTGTAAACTTGAACGTTCTCATGCATCTTCGCCATATAATCAAAGGCTTCGTCTTCGTCGCCTAGGGCCATAATGATGGATGCGATGCGGTTAAAACCGGTACCAGAAGTACGGGCATCAGCCATTTGTAGGCCATTAGCGTAAGCTGGATCGAGAAGGTCGTACCAAGAGCTTGGTGCTTCCATATTGTTCTCTTCTAAGAAGTCCTTGTTGGTCAAAAAGACGATGGGGTTCAGAGCGATACCTGTGAAGTAGTTGTTGGAATCACGGTAGAGCTCAGGAATTGCTTCGACACCAACGGGTGCATATGGTTCAAGAACGTCTTCATGAATAGCTGCAGCAAAGGTATCTGCAGGTCCACCGAAGACCATGGAAACACGAGGATTGTTCTTTTCAGCGATAAGCCTGACTAAAACTTCACCAGCTGAGTGACGAACAAAGTTAATCTTGATTCCCGTCTCAGCCGTAAAGGCTTCAAAGAACGGTACTGCAAAGGATTCGGGCATGATGCTGTACACGTCGATGGTCTGTGCAAAAGCAGAAGCGGATACGAGCAGGGCCAATAACAAAGTTATTACAGTAAGTCTTGCTATTTTCCTCATATGAAACCCTCCTTTAATATTGTACTCTCTTGCTTCTTGACTCACAGCTAGAATCCTTCCACAAAAGTGTTAGATCATCCCTTCTCATCTTGGATGGGATGTTCTGACTACGAATCAGAAAGCCTTGGACAGCGTCCTAGAGTTCATCTTCTTGCAAGACTCTCCTTAGGAAGATGTACTAGATTAAATTCCTCACATTCTCCCTTTCATGACTCTGGTAATCGTCAACGTTGCAGTTAGGCGGCGGATTCTTACAATAGGCACAATAGGCAAAGGATTCCCGCTACGTCTCGAGGAATATAAGCAGAGATGTAAGCAATGTAAGCAAGGTCTATCTCGAGGAATGGAGAAACGGAAAGGATGGTAAAGGTTGTGACAGAAGACTTCCAAACCTATA
>JAAYOK010000008.1 GCA_012520355.1 Bacillota bacterium
GGCTTCCACCCCTGGTTGTTGCCCCATCAGAGGAAAACGTATCGCCACCACCCACCCGCAGAAGGGGAATCAAGTCAGCTAGAACGCCCATGCCAGGACCAACAGAAACTTCAGAGTCTTTACCTGTTGCTGTTGAGGCGTTCTGACGTGCAGTGGCCCTTTCCACAATAATCACCGTGACTAAATCACCAACCCTCCTGGCCTTTCTATCCTCAAACATGGATGGTGTATCATCCACTGGATAGAGGGATTGGGCCAAGGCCTGATCGGTGAGGACCTGGTTGACCAAGAGCAGACTGATCACGGAAAAAATAAGTATGCTAAGCAACTGTCTCTTTTTCATGGAGTATGTAACCCCCTCACATTCACCTGAACCGTCTGGGCATCGATGATTTCACCCATAACTGTCTGCCTGGAGAGCGTATTTTCCACGGCAATCACCTCTCCCAGGCCGCCGGATCCTCTGGCAATACCAGGCGCGGTCACCACCAGCGATCCAGTTTGCACGAGAATCGTAACCGAAGCTCCCCTTTCAATGATGGGGATCGCTTCTACATTGAGGGAAGTCAGCGGGCTTCCACTCAGTACATGACGGCTCGTACGCAAACCGACAAAATCTTCTATGGTGCGTAAATCCGGTTGTCCACTACGAAACTCCTGGCTCTCCAAGGTGACATCGCTTGGGGAAATTACATGTCCCCGGGGCAAATCTACTGCAGCCACAACTACATCATAAATGGGAAATCCCGCTTCCGTTTTGACCACCGTACTTCCAGTTGGAAGTGGGACTGCACCGTAAACTTGGACTGTTTGGGCACCCTGAAACTCAATCCGTTTGAGATCCAAGCCCCCTTGCCGCAAGCGCACTTCAATTTGGGCTTTCGTCAGCCGCCTAGAATTCCCACTTAAGGGAGCTGCGCCAGCGTTAATCGCTGCCACTTGACTGACCAGTTCTTCCGGGCCCGTGAGTGTAGCAATCTCACCTAACAAAAGATCGGGGCCCTCTACGTTGACGCTTTCTGGTAGTTCGATCACTACCTTCTCCTGCTCCCCAGCCTGAACCATAAAACTACCTAGGGCCAGAGAACCTAGAAGAGTCAAGAGCAGCGTCCACAGAACCTGTCTCCGTCTAAACATCTTCATCAACTACCTACGCAAGTTATTGGCGGTCTGTAGCATATCATCGGATGCCTGAATGGCTTTGGAGTTACTTTCATAGGCCCTTTGCGCCACGATCATATTCACCATTTCTTCGACCACCTGTACATTGGACATTTCCAGGAAGTTCTGACTCAGCATACCGAAGCCATCGAGGCCAGGAGTTCCAATCATAGGTTCACCACTGGCGGCGGTAGCGGTATAGAGATTACGTCCCTCGCTTTTTAGTCCCGCAGCGTTCACAAAGCGGACAATCTGCAGTTCACCAATGCGGGCTGGTTCCCCATCACCAGGTTGCATCACGGTTACTGTACCATCTGAACCAATACTGAGCTCCAAGGAATCAGAGGGAACAATAATCTCAGGCTCAATGGGAAAACCGTCGGATGTTGTTACCCGTCCATCTGCATCCAATTTGAACGCCCCATCCCTCGTATAACGAATGCCACCGTCAGGCAGGAGTACCTGGAAAAAGCCATCGCCTTCAATGACCACATCTAAGGGATTATCTGTCTGTTGGTACATGCCTTGGGAGAAAATTCTCTGGGTAGCAACGGACCGGACGCCATGACCAATCTGGATGCCTGTAGGTACCTGAGCACCTGCTGTGGATGGTGTTCCTGCATACTTCACCGTTTGGTAGAGGAGATCTTGAAAGTCCACCCGACTCTTTTTAAAGCCAGTGGTGTTAACGTTTGATAGGTTGTTAGAAATTGTGTCGATCTTCGTTTGTTGGGCTGTCATACCTGAGGCAGCCGTCCATAAAGAACGCATCATAAGAAAAACCCTCCTTGTCTGTTTAGAGCTAAACATAGCGCAAGAAAGGGGTTCGAAACTATCGCAGTCGGTTGATAGTCTCAATGGCTTCTGTTTCCAGTCCAGCCTGTTCCCCTTAAGCTATTAAACTTCATTAATGATTTTGCCGAGCGTTTCGTCAAAGGCTTGTACAACCTTTTGATTCGCTTCATAACTACGTTGAATGTTAATCAGGTTCACCATTTCTCGCACCACATTGACATTGGCCAGTTCTATGGCTCCAGGTACCATGGTGGCCTGATACCGGAAGGGATCTCCCGCTTCTGGCAAAGCCTCATACAGGTTTGCACCACGCCTTAACAGACCATCCCGATCGTTAAACTCAACAACAAGAAGCTTGTCCACCCATTCGCCATCCACCGTGATGTCTCCCCGCTCACTAATGAGCACTTCGCCCTCACCTACATAGATGGAGCCTCGCTCACCTCGCACAAGATTACCATCGAGTGTTGCCAAAAGACCACTTTCGTTGATGGTAAAGCGTCCGTCACGGGTATAACGAGTGCCTTCCGCGGTATTAATGGCAAAAAAACCAGCACCCACTAAAGCCACATCGAGGGGATTTTGCGTCACCCTTACGGTCCCGGGAGCAAAGGAAGAACGACTTCCATCCACCAAGGCACCTGTGCCTAAAACACCTAGAAGTTGCCGAGATTGATTGTGGACACGGTGTACGGGATTTTCGGGAAGCGAGTAAATATGAGCAGTCTGGCGCTGAAAACCAGCCGTATCTACATTCGCTAAGTTATTACTAGCCACATCCATACGCAGCGATTCGACTAACATACCTGATGTTGCCGTATATATTCCTCGAAGAATACGATCACCTCCCCTGAAAGAATTCCCTTGCCAATACTATCGGCAAGGGAGAGAATAAACTTTAATGTTTTTTAGCGTCCTTTTGTATAACTCACCACAAATGGAGCCCGGGACATGTTATTGATGGAGTCCAGAATCTGTCCGGTACCCCGCACAACGCAGCTCAAGGGATCCTCGGCCAATGTAACTGGTACCCCGGTGCGCTCTTGGATTAAACGAGCCATACCTTCTAAGAGGGATCCGCCACCCGTGAGAGACATGCCATTATTCATTATATCTGCGGCAAGCTCAGGAGGAGTCACTTCTAAGACCCCGCGAATGGCATCCACAATGCTGAAAATCGGTTCTTCGATCGCGGGATAGATGTCAGTGGAACTAATCTCAATGGTGGCTGGTAAACCTGTCACCAAATCGCGGCCTCGAATGGACATTTTCTTCTCTGGATCAGGGTAGGCGCTGGCAATGGTCGTCTTGATATCTTCTGCCGTGCGATCGCCAATGGCTAGGTTGTACACCCGCTTGATATGTCGCAAAATAGCCTCTTCGATATGGGAACCACCGATCCTTAAGGATTCTGAAGTAACTTCCCCACCAAGAGAAATAACCGCGATATCCGTGGTTCCTCCACCGATATCCACAACCATATTTCCGCTTGGTGCTGCAATATCCAAACCACAACCGACCGCTGCCGCGATGGGTTCCGTCACCATGTAGACTTCCTTCGCACCAGCCAAGGTTGCAGCTTCCACAACCGCTCTTCGTTCCACAGTCGTGATGCCAGAAGGGACACAAACCATAACCCGTGGCCGAAAACCACGGCCCGCCACTTTACGAATGAAATGCTTCAGAATTTCTTCCGTGATTTGAAAATCCGCAATAACTCCTTCGTTCAAGGGCCGAATTGCCCTAATGTTCCCTGGTGTACGACCGATCATTTCCCGGGCCTCTTCACCAATGGCACATATTTTTTGGGTATTCACATCAATAGCCACGACGGAAGGCTCGTGAATGACAATTCCCTTGCCTCGTACATGGACTAATATATTTGCCGTACCTAAATCAATTCCAATATCCTTGCTGAACATTCCATTGCCCCCTCCAAAACGCTTGCGATCTTAGCCATCATGATCGCAATGAGATACAGTTCGCCACAGAGGAGGCAAATCCTTTTTTCACCACAGGATTCTATGAAGCCCGGCTACTATCCTTAGCTCCGTACTTCCGTTTCGTTGCTTCTCCACCTCGGATATGCCTTTCGGATTTATTTACTTCTAGAACCTGTTTCACTTGTTCAGCTAGTTCTCGGTTAATGCGTGGCAAGCGCTCTGTTACATCCTTGTGCACGGTACTTTTACTAACCCCAAACACAGTCGCCGCCTGGCGCACAGTGGCGCTTGTTTTCACAATATATAAACTGACATCCACCACCCGCTTGCGGATATAGTCTCTCATCTGCGCTTCCCCCTAGCACTTTTTATACATTTATATGCTGCAGGGCTTTGAATATGCGTAGCATTAGTGGAGAAACGCCTGGGGGTTGACTGGGTTTCCGTTATGAGTCAACCCGAAGAAGACCAGTCCAGTGCCCTCAGGAAGGGCGATATTCTGGTTTTGCTTCACCCGATCACCAGGACCAACTTGAATTCCTTTGATCGATCGATAGATGGAATTCCAACCGCTACCATGGTCAATGACCAGCTCGGTTTCTAGTCCATTGGTATTCACGGCCACAACTTCACCTGGCAGCACTGTACGAACGGCCGTATCTGTTACACTAAACTCTAAACCGGCGTTAAACCGCCAATCGCCATAGACGGGATGACGGTGCCACCCAAAGGGTGTAGCGATTTCGCCCTGCACAGGCCAAATGAGGTGTTCAAAGGAAAGCTGAGGCTCCGGCTCAAGATCGGGTTCGGGTTTTAGTTCCGTGGGGTCGGGCAAGACACTTGTTGGTGGTTCGACTGTAACAAGTTGTACAGGTCCTTCCAAGACCCAGGGATAAAGGTCAGTAATTACTGCTTGTACCCTGTCTTGGACCACTTCCTCGAGTTCTGCCAAACTCACTTGCGGAGTCATAAGAGCTGTCTCTTGATACGTCGAGTTGCGATAGACTCCCAAACCTATTCCAGCGATCATAGAGAGTCCAGCCACTATGAAAACTAAGAGTTTCTGCTTGTCCCTCCTATACCAAGCCTGTCTAAGCTTGTCTGTAATACTTCGCCATACTTGCATACTATCACCGCCTTGATGGTAGTATGCTCCTCGTTCTAATTGACTATACAAAAAACCCCCCAAGGATTGGGAGGTTGATTGTTAACCACGTTATCTTAATCTTTATCGGCCACTTCCAAACGAAGTAACGCCTTTTGTAGTGCAATTTGTGCACGAGCTATGTCTAGATCAGCCTGACGATTGGCAAGTCTCTCCTCAGCCCTTCCCTTGGCTTGCCTTGCCCGAAGTACATCAATCTCTTCAGCAAGTTCAGCGGTATGGGCCATGACTGTGAGTTTATTGTCATGCATTTCGCTAAACCCGCCGCCTAGAGCTATCTTGCGCCGTTTACCACGGAGAGGACCAAACTCCAACAAGCCTATGGATAGCGAGGCCATAATGGGTTGGTGTCCGGCCAGAATCCCAAAGCTACCATCGATCCCGGGCAAGAGGACATATTCCACTTCCGTCGACACAACGGTACGCTCTTGGGTTACCACTTCGAACGTAAAGGTAGCCATTAGGCATTCTCCTCTGCCAGAGCTTTGCCCTTAGCCACCGCCTCATCAATGGTACCTACCATAAAGAAGGCGTTTTCGGGCAGGTCATCATGCTTCCCTTCCAGAATCTCCTTAAAGCCCCGTACCGTCTCTTTTACAGGAACGTACTTTCCAGGAATTCCAGTAAAGGTCTCCGCTACAAACATGGGTTGGGACATAAAACGTTCAAGACGCCGGGCTCGGGCCACAGTCAGTTGGTCCTCATCGGAAA
>JAAYOK010000139.1 GCA_012520355.1 Bacillota bacterium
ACAGAAGCACAGTATGCTGAAATGGAGAAGCTAGCTACGGAGATTATCGAATCCCTGGTCAAAGCCGTGGGCCAGAGTGAGCCCGAAGGCCCCGAAGGGCAAAGAATTGCTGAGCTACACCGCAAATGGTTGAGCTTCACTTGGAAGGAGTACTCCAAAGCAGCCCATGCAGGACTTGCTGAAATGTATGTGGCTGATGAGCGATTTACCGCCTACTATGACCAGCACAAGGAAGGTGCAGCCCAGTATCTCCGAGATGCCATCTTGGCCTATGCGAAATAAAGGAAAACACTAGGGAGCCCATGTAGTCAGACGCTATATGGGCTCCTTTTTCTGAGGGAGTTCGATTGGATAAAGGAATTTATACCCAGGCAGCTAATATTATAGTGTAATGATTCTTAGGAAATGGAGGTTCTTTTTTGGATACGCTCGTACACATGGGAATTGATGTTGGTTCGACAACAGCGAAGATTGTGATACTCAATGATCAAGCAGAAATCTTGTTCTCGCAATATCAGAGGCATTACTCCGATATTAAAGAGACTG
This sequence comes from Bacillota bacterium, assembly GCA_012520355.1. Lineage (GTDB taxonomy): Bacteria > Bacillota > Limnochordia > Darwinibacteriales > Darwinibacteriaceae > UBA5420. The sequence goes on from JAAYOK010000139.1 coordinate 547, forward strand.
TTGTCAACCTCATTCGACAAGCCTATGGGGAATTTAAAGATAATCAGCTCACAGTGAACATAACCGGGTCTGGCGGCATTGCCGTGGCAGAATACCTAAAGGTTGGCTTTGTGCAGGAAGTGATCGCTGGTACGAAAGCGATTCAGACGTTCTTTCCCGAGACAGATGTCGTGATCGAGCTTGGGGGAGAGGATGCCAAGATCACCTGTTTCCAAGACGGTATCGAGCAGCGTATGAATGGTATCTGTGCAGGTGGAACAGGCTCCTTTATTGATCAGATGGCCGTACTTTTGCGAACCGATGCGGCGGGGCTCAACGAATTAGCCAAAGGTCATACCACAATTTATCCCATTGCAGCCCGCTGTGGGGTCTTTGCGAAGACAGACATTCAACCTCTCTTAAATGAGGGCGCTGCCCGGGAGGATGTGGCGGCCTCGATTTTCCAATCGGTCGTGGTCCAAACGGTTAGCGGTTTAGCCTGTGGTCGACCAATTAAAGGCAATGTGGCCTTTTTGGGTGGGCCCCTATATTTCTTGTCTGAACTTCGCAAGCGCTTTATTGAGACCCTGGATCTCAAGGATAGTCAAGTGATTTTCCCTGAGAATCCTCAGCTCTATATTGCCATTGGGGCAGCCTTAAGTTCCCGCAGTAGCGAGCCCATGACCTTTTCTACTCTTATGGAACGCATCGAACAGATCGATGGTCTCTCCACCGAGTCCGCAACTAGGCTTGAGCCTCTCTTTAGAAACGATAAAGAACTCGCTGCCTTTCGGGAACGACATCAGCGTCATGCAGTGATACGCAGGGATCTTGTGGAGTATCAGGGTCGCTGTTTTTTAGGACTTGATGTGGGTTCCACGACAACAAAGGCCGCCCTCATCGATGAAGAAGGGGCCATTTTGCACAGCTATTATGGAAGTAATGAAGGCAATCCCTTAAAGTCGGTACGAAAAGCCGTGTTGGAACTTTATGATCATCTGCCTAGGGGCGCTACCATCGCAAATTCTGCCGTCACAGGTTATGGCGAAGGGTTAATCAAAGCCGCACTTCAAGTCGACATTGGTGAAATCGAGACCGTCGCCCATTACAAGGCCGCGGACTTTTTCCGACCAGGCGTTGACTTTATTTTGGATATTGGCGGACAAGATATGAAGTGCCTGCACATTAAGGATGGTGCCATTGATAACATCCTCCTCAATGAAGCTTGCTCTTCAGGTTGTGGTTCCTTCTTAGAGACCTTTGCTTTTTCCCTGAACTTAAGTATTGAAGAGTTTACCAAGGCTGCCCTGCTTGCCCCGAATCCGGTGGATCTTGGTTCCCGCTGTACCGTCTTTATGAACTCCCGCGTGAAACAGGCCCAAAAGGAAGGGGCAACGGTGGGGGAGATCTCCGCGGGATTAGCCTACTCCGTGGTGAAGAATGCTCTTTACAAGGTCATCAAACTGAGAAGCAAGGAAGAATTAGGGGAAAAAGTGGTGGTCCAAGGGGGTACTTTCCACAACGATGCCGTGTTAAGAGCCTTTGAGCTCCTAGCTGATGTGGAAGTAGTTAGGCCAGATATTGCAGGCATTATGGGAGCCTTTGGTGCTGCCCTGATCGCCCGGGAGCGTTATGTGGAGGGGTACGAGTCAACATTGCTCCAGCGTCAGGCCCTGGCCTCTCTTTCCTTAGACGCCAAGCTTGCAAGGTGTAAACGCTGTTCCAATCACTGTCTCCTGACCATTAATCAGTTTGGTGAGGGACGGAGGCACATCTCCGGTAATCGCTGTAGCAAAGGTGCGGGAATCGAGAGTAGACAGAGCGATTTGCCCAACCTCTTTGACTATTCCTACGAGCGTCTTTTCGCTTACGAGCCCCTAGAACCTGCCAAGGCTCCCCGGGGTCGCGTAGGCATTCCCAGGGTATTAAATATGTATGAGAACTACCCCTTCTGGTTCACCTTTTTTACGGACCTGGGCTTTTCGGTGGTGCTTTCCGCTCGATCGACGAAGGGGATTTATGAAAAAGGCATGGAGACAATACCCTCTGAATCCGTTTGCTATCCTGGCAAGATTGCCCATGGTCATGTGGTGGACCTTGTGGAAAAAGGCGTAGATCTCATCTTCTATCCCTGTCTAACCCATGACCAACTGGAACAAGATGGTGCAGATAACCACTTTAACTGCCCGATTGTGATTTCCTATCCCGAAGTGATTAAGAACAATGTGGGTCAAGTGCAAGAAGCAGGTATCCGCTTTATGTATCCATTCTTGCCCTTTGATCACAAAAAGCGACTAACAGAACGTTTAACCGAAGAACTCGCCGAGTTAAACCTCGAACCTGCTGAAATAGGGCGGGCCGTGGATAAAGCTTGGGCTGAACTGGCAAAGTACAAAGCAGATATGCGGACGAAGGGTGAAGAAACCCTCGCTTATTTGGACAAACATAATCTCAAGGGAATTGTCCTGGCTGGTCGTCCTTATCATCTGGATCCTGAAATCAATCATGGTATTCCTGATATGATCAATGACTTAGGCATGGCCGTTTTAACGGAAGACTCTGTGGCTCATTTAGGAGAAGTCATCAGACCCCTCAGGGTTGTGGACCAATGGGCCTATCATTCACGTCTCTACGCCGCGGCTAGTTTTGTGGCGGGCCAGAAGAACCTAGAGTTAGTGCAGTTAAACTCCTTTGGTTGTGGACTTGATGCTGTTACGACAGATCAAGTGGAAGAGATTCTCCATGCCCGTGCCAAAATGTATACCTGCTTGAAAATCGATGAAGTGAACAATCTAGGTTCAGCTCGTATTCGGATCCGTTCCTTAAAGGCGGCTATGATCGAACGGGATAAGCAAGGTCACAAACCAAGCCCCGAACCTCAGGTTGGCTTCAAACGCAGAGTGTTCACCCGTCAAATGAAAAAAGATCATACAATCATTGTTCCCCAGATGGCCCCCATTCACTTTCGCTTCTTAGAAAGAGCTATCGCCCTATCTGGTTACAATGTGGTCATTTGTCCCGCTATGGATCATGAGGCGGTGGAAGAAGGGCTCAAGTATGTGAATAATGATGCCTGTTATCCGGCGATTATTGTTGTGGGGCAGCTCCTTAAGGCCCTAAACTCGGGCGAGGTGGATCCTGATCATACAACTGTGATCATTAGCCAGACCGGCGGGGGATGCCGAGCTACAAACTATATTGGCTTTCTCCGTAAAGCGCTACTAGACGCTGGTTATCCCCAGGTGCCTGTCTTGTCTTTGAGTATCCAGGGATTTGAGAAAAATCCCGGCTTTAAGCTGACGCTACCCTTGCTGCACCGGGCCATGATTGCCCTTGTCTATGGGGATTTGCTCATGAAATGTCTCTATCGAGTGAGACCCTATGAAAAAGTACCTGGGTCCGCCAACGGGTTGTATGAAAAATGGGCGAGGATTTGTGAAGAATCCATGGATTCCTTTTCCTTAAGGAAGTTCAAGGACAATATTACCGGCATCGTGCACGACTTCGATTCATTTCAGACCGTGGCCATGGAAAAACCCAAGGTGGGTTTGGTGGGCGAGATCTTAGTTAAGTACCATCCCACTGCTAATAATGATGTGGTAAGTCTTGTAGAAGCAGAGGGTGCCGAGGCGGTTGTCCCGGAGCTGGTCGACTTCTTCTTGTACTCTCTTTTGGGCTTTGATTTCAAACACCGGTACTTAGCAGGTAGTCGCCTGGAGCGGGCAGGCTGTAATCTGCTTATTGCAGTAATGGAGCTGTATCGCAGGACCTATCGGAAAGCCCTGGAAGCGAGCAAGAGGTTTAGTGCACCAAAGTTCATCCAGGATGTGGCCCAAAACGCATCTCGGGTCATTTCACTGGGGCACCAGACGGGGGAAGGCTGGTTCTTGACAGGGGAAATGGTAGAGCTGATTGAAAGTGGGGTTAAGAATATTGTCTGTATGCAGCCTTTTGCTTGCTTGCCCAATCATGTGGTGGGTAAAGGCATGCTTCGGGGACTGAAACAAGTGTATCCAGACAGCAATATCATTCCCATTGACTACGATCCAGGGGCTAGTGAAGTCAATCAGTTAAATCGGATTAAGTTAATGTTATCCACTGCATTTGCCGATCGAAAGAAAAAGGAGATGATAACGTGAAATACCGTAGATTAGGTCAATCGGGCCTGAAGGTAAGTGAAATCTCATTGGGTAGTTGGTTGACATATGGAAAGTCGGTTGAAGATGATACGGCTACCAAGACCATTCAGCGGGCCTACGAGCTCGGAATCAATTCCTTTGACTCTGCCAATGTCTATGAGCGGGGTCAAGGTGAAATCGTGATGGCGAAGGCGTTAAAGGTTTTTCCGCGAGAATCGTACATTATCACCACAAAGGCCTTCTGGCCCATGGGCGACGGTCCCAATGATCGAGGCTTGTCCCGCAAGCATGTTTTCGAGCAGCTCCATGCCAGTCTCAAGCGGATGGACTTAGATTACGTAGACATCTTCTACTGTCATCGCTATGATCCAGAGGCTCCAGTGGCAGAGACCCTTCGCACCATCGATGACATGATTCGGCAAGGCAAAGTTCTCTACGCCGGCGTAAGCCAGTGGACAGCAGCCCAGATTGAAGAAGCAGTCGCGATTGCCGATCGCTACTTGCTTGATCGCATCGTGGTCAACCAGCCTGTTTACAATATGATCAACCGCTACATCGAACCAGAGATTATTCCGGTTAGTGAAAAGTATGGAATTGGGCAGATTGTCTTTTCGCCCCTAGCTCAAGGTGTGTTAACGGGTAAATATCGTGGTGGTCAGATTCCTGAAGGAACAAGGGCTGCCAATCCTGAGATTAATCAATCATTTCAAAGCTTGCTCTCCTCCGACGTGATGGCAAAAGTGGATGCCCTGGAGGATCTAGC
>JAAYOK010000140.1 GCA_012520355.1 Bacillota bacterium
AAAAATCCAGGGTGATACATACTAAACCGATAGGTACAATCATAGAAAGGGAACCATCGATGCCCAAATCGGCGTTTCTGTCCTTAACCGCAATCGCTTCCATTCCCCTTATCATTACCTTGGGAAATTCCATGCTAGTTCCTATTCTACCGGTGGTCGAAAGGCAAATTGGCATCTCTTCGTTTCAATCGAGCCTCATTATCAGCGTCTATTCCATCGTTGCTGCCCTTTTCATTCCCCTAGCAGGTCTCCTCTCGGATCATGTGGGGCGCAAGAAAGTGATTCTTCCAAGTCTCGCCATATCTGGTGCTGGAGGGCTGATCGCGGGTCTAGCCGCCGTCTTTTCTCCCCGTCCCTTCTACATGATCCTTCTCGGCCGCTTTATTCAAGGCGTAGGGGCCGCCGGTGCCTTCCCCCTGGTTCTGCCTTTAGTAGCCGATGTGTTTCCCAAGGAAGAAGACGTGAGTCATGGCTTGGGAGTAGCTGAGACTGCCAATACGGTGGGAAAAGTACTCAGTCCCATTTTGGGAACACTCCTTTCCTCTGTCATCTGGTATCTTCCCTTTTTCACCATCCCCATCTTAGCGTTGGTCTCTCTGTTGCTCATCGCTTTTTGGATTGATGGTGCAACATCTAAGACGACGAACCAGAGCCTCAGAAACTTTGCCAAGAACCTACACGATGTGATGAAAAGGGAAGGGAAATGGCTTACGGCAGTCTTTTCCGCTGGAATCATCATCATGATCGTTCTTTTTGGTCTCTTAGTCTATCTTTCTAATGTGCTAGAGAGTTCCTACCACATCTTTGGCATAAAAAAGGGACTGCTCTTGGCAATCCCTGTAGGTACCATCTCTCTAGCGTCCTATCTAGCGGGTCGATTCATTGGCGAAGATAAGGCCAGGATGCGGCGGACGAGTCTCACCGGGCTCTCCCTTATGGGCGCTGCAAGTTTGGCCATGGTCTTCTTTCGTGGTCTCTGGCTCCTCTTGCTCCTCACCGCCGTGGGCGGGTTTGGCATCGGGATCAGTCTCCCAAGTCTTGATGCTATCCTCACTGAATCGGTGGAACAAGACCAAAGAGGTACACTGACCTCTCTCTACAGTGGGATGCGCTATGCTGGAGTAGCGGTGGGTCCTCCTCTTTTTTCCCTTCTTCAAGGGTATTCAGTGAGCGCTATGTTTCTATCGGCTTCCGCCCTCAGCTTCACCTCGGTCTTACTCATCTTTTTCCTGATCAGACCTCCCCAGGAGAAAGCCTGTCTTTAGTCTGGGTTTCTATGCGTAGGCTTTGCTGAGCAGTGAAGCCGCCGCTTCGTCCATGATAAAGGTTACATTAGGGTGTTCCCGTAGGATAGAAGCGGGGCAACTCTCGGTAATGGGACCCTCTAATGTATCCTTCACGGCCTGGGCTTTGCGCACGCCAGAGGAGGCTACCAGAACGTGTTTGGCTTCCATAATATCCGCAAGTCCCATGGTGATCATCTGGGTTGGTGCCTCTTCTCGGGAGAGGTTATGATAGCTCATGGTGCTTTGGATGGTAGATTCAACGCTATCCGCTAGAAAGAGCCGGGAAGTGAAGCTTGTTCCTGGCTCGTTAGCTCCCAAGTGGGCATTGACCCCTAAACCAACAATCTGTAGGTCCCGGGGGTACTGGCGTAAGACTTCACTATAGCGATGGATCTCCCCTTGAATGTCACTGACACTTCCATCGATTAGACCGATATATTTCGGTTGGGTAGGAATCAAGTCATAGAATTTCTTATGCATGTAAGTATAGACAGTAAAGGGCTGATCGCGCTGTGCAATATACTCATCTAGATTGGTCATGATGGCGTGATCAATTCGTACCTGACCCTGCTCTAGCTTTCAAACAAAAGTTCCACGGCCACAATTAAACCTGCATCAGCCTTGAGTTCTGTCTTTTAGAAATGAACCTCGGCCCCAGATAGTGCCCATGAAGCACTGTCCCTTCCTCCGCATCCTTCTTGCGACCACATCTTCGGCCCCATCCCGTCAAATCCCTACCTGTATTTGTAGTTTTCAGGAGGGGAAGCTGCACCTTAAGGCGAAAGGCCAGTTACAGAAAGAGAATGTCGGATTTCCAGGAGGTACCTATTATGATCAAGAACATCGTTTTCGACCTTGGCCAGGTCTTAATCAATTTCCAGCCCGCATCCTATCTACAGGGCTTGTTTCCCACCCATCCCCAGCTTGAAGATGTGCAGCGGGCGATCTTTGGTAGCGCAGAATGGATCATGCTTGATCGAGGAGTGATTGACCAAATGGAAGCAGAGCTTCGGCTGATCAATCAGCACCCTCACTTCAAAGAAGAGATTTCCCAGGCCCTTGCTGGCTGGTTTTCCATGCTAACACCCATAGAGATTAATGTCCAATTGCTCCCAAGATTGAAGAAAAAGGGATATGGATTATATGTGATCTCCAATTTCCACGAGGAGGCTTTTGCCCATATTGAAGCAAAGTACGATTGGTTCAAACTCTTTGATGGACTCGTCATATCGTTTGAAAACCAAGTGATGAAGCCAGAACCAAGGATCTATCAGGAGTTACTGGAGCGATACCAACTGCAGGGAAAGGAATGCCTCTTCATCGATGATGTGGCCGCAAACTGTGAGGGGGCACGCCGCATGGAACTTGAAGCCATTCTCTACCAATCGCCTGACCAGCTTAAGCGTGACTTGGATCGGTTTCTCTAAGTCCCTTTTTGCCTAATATAAAGTGGAGCTAGCCCACTAGGACTAAGCTCGACTTTTCGTTCGCTTTGGCTCAACAAAATGCGTGGCGTACCACTTCTCCATGTCTGCGTTGCCGCTTTTACTAAAACGGAGCGGCTTTGACATCTGACTCCCCTTGTTCCTTCCCCATTGCTTATAAACAGAAAGGGAGGGTTTCAGTCCCTTTTCCCCGGCGTACACCCGGATTTGGCGCATGATCAGAGAGAGTTTTCGAAGATTAATGGTACAAACCCTTTCCAGATAATCCACACGACCAAATCTCCAATCCTCGTATTTCTGTTTGGAGAGCACCCCAAGATCCATCAGTACATCCACCGGGGTGGCATAGCCGCGTTTCTGACACTGGTTGTAGACTGCTGCGCGGACCTTCCTTGTCAGTTCTCGATCATGCACGCTTCGTCCCTCCTCCGCCTATCAGATAGGGAACCCAGCCTCATGAGCTGAGCTCCCCTTGCTTTCTCGTATTCCTTATGATTGGACGAAGACCCTTAACTCACGGGTAAGCTCCGCCAGACTTTCGGCTGCTTCAGAAATGGTACAGGCCGATGATGTTTGTTCCTGTGATGAACCGGCAACTTCTTCGCTGCCTCACGGAAAAACCGGATTCAATCTTCTGGTTACTCTGCACGAAGACGTCCCTAACCGTCGTCTGTCCGAGGAGTTCGCGGATGAGACTACGAATCTCACCGGTTGAGGTGCGGGTATCTTCCGCTAAGTGGCGAATCTCCTCTGCTACAACCGCGAACCCTCTGCCGTGCTCACCGGCTCTAGCCGCCTCGATAGCGGCGTTTAAGGCTAGCATGTTCGTTTGCTCCGCCACATCTGCAATCAGATCGACAATGGCATTGATCTGATTTGAAGCAGATTCGAGCTTCTCAACCACTCCTTGGGAATCTCGGGAGAAGTGCAGAACATCTTCCATGGTATTTAAGGTTCCCTGCCTTTGCTGGAGTCCTTGACCTGCTAGACCATTCGTATCCTGGGCCGATGAGGAGATTTGCTGCGATGTGACATTCAGGTTCTCGTCGCTTCCGATAATACATGGCCACAACGATCAAAGACATCACCATGGCAGTAGGGACTCCGGTATTCTGCTCACCAAGTACGTTCATCAAAAGAGTCAAGATAAGCCCCAGTAGACCTGTATTCAAGTACTTATAAAACGGAGAGTACTTCCTGCGGGAAGCGAGGCCTATAATGATGGCCAGCACAAGACCTAACAGGAATACAGAACTGCGGGCAAATTCAACGCGAGATACGAACATGAGTATGAAAAAGAAAGCGAAAAAAGCGCCACTCATCGTAGCACGTGTCTAGCTGGAGTTCAATGTTCTATGGCCCTGTTCATGCTTGTTTTGGGGACCACCACCTAACCAAAGAGCAAGCCATAGTAGCGGTCAACCCGCTGTGCGATGTCTAGAAGGCTGATATGGCGCGCTTCCCTAATCACCTCTTTGCCCTCAGCATAAATCAAGAGAGCTGGTATGGTAAAAACGCTGAAGGCCGCAGCTAGTTCAGGAACATCGCCCACCTCTACATAGGCTCCCTTCAGCTTCGGATACTCGGTCAAGAGTTTTTCCACCTTCGGCAGCATATCCCGGCAGACACCGCAAGTCTGACTACCCAGGTATAATAAGGCCATTTCGTTCTCTGAAACCAGACGCTTGGCGCTTTCTTGGGTATTGATTTTGTCCATAGATCTCCCTCCCATGCCACTTGCCCCTGATTCGATAATCGTGAAATTGTGTGAGGGCCTGGCCCTCACACAATTCTCCATTCAGCGGGTAAGTCCCCTCGCGTTTTTTATCGGTTTGTCTGATATGTTAATTTTGTGATACAATAGGGGCTGAATCAATTCATTGGGATGGATAGAGATAGGGTGATACACATGCCAACAATCAAAGATGTGGCTCAGAGAGCTGGGGTATCTGTCACGACCGTTTCCCGGGTCTTAAATAATCGCGGTTACATTGGTGAAGCAACACGCAAGAAGGTCTATAAAGCCATGGAAGAGTTGGATTATCAGCCCAACGAAGTGGCCCGCTCTCTGTTTCGCAAGAAGTCCAATATCATAGGTTTGATTGTACCCACAGTAGCCCATCCCTTTTTTGGCGAAATGACATCATACATCGAAACCTATGCTTATTCCAGAGGCTACAAAGTGCTCATTTGTAACTACCAACTCGACTCCTCGAAGGAACAGGAGTACATCTGGATGTTAAGACGTAACCAAGTGGATGGCATCATTATGGCCAGCCACACTCTGGATGTGGAGGAATATAAGAAACTTGAGTTGCCGGTAGTGGCCTTTGACCGCTTTATTTCCAGCAAGATCCCCTATGTTACCTCCGACAATTACCAAGGGGGAAAATTGGCCATTGAACTCTTACTCAAGCGAGGCTGCACCAAGATTGCCCACATGTGTGGTAGCTTGAACCTAGACATGCTGGCCAATCGAAGACATCGGGCCTTTATGGATGTGGCAGAAGAACAAAAGATACCTTGTGTTACTGTGGAGACCGACATCAATGTGTTCGAAGTGAAAAAATACGAGGAACTCTTACTCGCTCTCTTTGCCGAACACCCTGATGTTGACGGACTCTTCCTTAATAGCGATATCATGGCGGTTGCAGCCATGAAAGTCTGTGCTAAGCTAGGAAAACAGGTACCCCACGATGTAAAAATCATCGGCTATGACGATGTTTCCATTGCCTCTTTGGTTTCCCCAGAGATCACCACCATCAGACAACCTCTAGCAGAAATGAGTGAACTCTCAGTCCAGTTAATTGGAGGACTGATCAACAAGAAAGCCGTATCGGTGGAAAACTGCTTGCCCGTTGAACTCATTCAACGTGGAACAGCTTAGTCAAGATAACGCCAGCCTGGAGCTGGCGTTATTTCGATTCAAGAGCGCTTCCAG
>JAAYOK010000141.1 GCA_012520355.1 Bacillota bacterium
GTTGATTTCCCGTGATCAATATGGCCTGCAGTACCCATAATAAACATTACTGAACACCTCCCCGTAAGATGGCTAGAACCGATTCGTCCTGGAATTCCAGGACTGTCCTTGGATCTAAGAAAACCCGTTCCTGGACAATCCTACCCATAATTGGAGGGGTGTTTCTCCGTAGCCACTGGGCTAGCTCTGCACTGGAGAGGCTAGAGCTTTGCAAAGCCAGAGCCCAGGAAGGAATGGTCTCACCGGGGAGGGAACCTCCCCCCATGGTGGAGCCCACCTCTTTAACCTCTCCCTGTAATCCAGGGCCTAATTGACTCAGCCATGCTTCAGCCCTTTCTTTGATCTTCTCGGGCTTGAGATTAGCGAGAGCATAAAGGGGGAGCCGGTCATAGTCCTTGTTCAAATGCAGTTCTAGTACTGCTTCCAGGGCAACAAGGGAGAGCTTATCGATGCGGAGCGCCCTCAAGAGGGGGTCGCGCTTGATGATGGCAATTAGGTCTTTGCGTCCGCTAATAATGCCTGCCTGGGGACCGCCGAAGAGCTTATCCCCACTATAGGTCACAATGTGGCTATGCTTGAGGGAACTCGAAACCAAGGGTTCCTCAAAGGGCTGGAAGGCGCCGCTGCCAAGATCCTCGATCAAGAGTAGACCCCGTTCTGCGGCGAGCTTCGCCAGTTCATCCCTGGGGGTGCTTTCGGTAAAGCCAATCATGGAGTAATTGCTAGGATGGACCAGGAGTATGGCTTTGGTCCGCTCCGTAATGGCGGCCGCGTAATCGGCTAGGCGAGTGCGGTTGGTGGTACCAACCTCCTTCAAATGACAGCCACTGGCAGCCATGACATCTGGTACACGAAAACCGCCGCCAATTTCCACCAGTTGCCCTCTGGACACGATCACTTCGTGGTGAGCTGTTAACGCCTTAAGGGCAACCAAGACAGCGCCAGCATTATTGTTCACGATCACCGTATCCATGGCATTTATGTCCTCAGAGTAGCCCAGTTCCGTACTTACGAGGAGATTAAAGAGCCTGGAGACGCTGGCATAACGGCTTCCCCTTGCGCCGCTATTGAGGTCAAGTTCGAGATTAAAATACCCTTCTCCCAGGGCACGCAGGCGTTCTAGAGCCAGCTTGGGTAGGGGAGCTCGTCCTAGATTGGTATGTAAGAGCACCCCTGTGGCGTTAATCACCGGCTGAAACTTGCGTTTCTTACCGGCCTCCAACTCAAAACTGATCCGTTCCATAATCTCCTCTTGGGGCACCGCTTCTGCCTTTTCGGTGATCTCTTGGCGAATATAGTCCAGTGTCCTCCGGACAATGTCTGTCACCTCGACACTTGCTAACCCTTGGGACACTTGGATAATTTGGGGGTCCATGAGGACTTTATTTACAGCCGGAATATGGCGAAACAGGTTTGACATTCGGATTCCTCCCCTTGATGATTCATCATAACTGTATACGACATCAAGAGGAGGCATCCCTTTTCCTACTTAGAAGCAGAATTTCTCGTGAGGGCTTGCTCGAGTACCCTTAGACCCCGCTCCTTGGAATCTGGTTTCAAGCTTCTATGTTCGCTAATGGTCTTCATGGCTGCGGCAATCATCTCTCTTTTTTCTTGTTTGCTGAGTCTTTCCATGTCATCCATTCCCTTCGTTTTGCGATGATGATCAGTATGGCCCGTTTTTGGGAAACTATGCAAAATACCGTAGGACAATATAAAGTGCAGCTAGGGCACCGGCGAGATCCGAAAGGAGTGCAGTAACTAGGGTATGCCGGGTTCGTTTGATGCCCACCGCTCCAGCGTAGACCGTGAGAACATAAAGGGTGGTTTCGCTACTACCCATGACGGTTGCCGCTAAGCGTCCAATGAAGGAGTCTGCTCCAAAGCGAGTTAGCGTCTGTGAGAGAATGGCCAGTGACCCCGACCCGGAAATAGGGCGCATCAAGGTGAGGGGTAAGGCCTCTTTCGGGAAGCCCAGCCAATCGGTTAGGGGACTCAAAAACTTGATCAGTTGATGCAAGGCTCCCGATTGCTCAAAGACCTGGATGGCCACGAGCATACCTACAAGGTAGGGGAGAACCCTGAGGGCTGTTTGCCAGCCTTCCTTGGCCCCTTCCACGAAGCTCTCGTAGATGGGCACACGCTTCGAGAGTCCTAGGGTGGTGATGCCCAGAAGTAACATGGGGATCGCCCAGCGAGAAAGCCCTTGAATTGCTTGGGTCATGGTGGGTTCCTCCTGACCTATCGTTTTCTTGTCAAACGTCGCAGGACGAGATCGAATGTGATCGCAGTGAGAGTGGAGCAACTTGTGGCAAAGAGAATGGGACCAATGATTTCCGTTGGTGTAGCCGAACCATGTGTTAGGCGTAAAGCGATGATGGTGGTGGGAATCAGCGTAAGAGACGAGGACGTGAGGGCCATAAAGGTGCACATGGCATCGGAGGCCGTGTCTTGACCCTTGTTCAGCTCTTGTAAGTGGCTCATGGCCTTTAGTCCCAAAGGGGTACAGGCGTTGCCGAGACCTAAGATATTGGCACTCATGGCCATCAAGAGACTACCCATGGCGGGATGATCCCGCGGTACGCTCGGGAAAAGGCGGCGGGCTAATGGACCAAGGGCTTTGGCGATCATCTCCATTAGTCCAGCATCTTCTGCGATTTTCATCACGCCAGACCAAAAGGAAACGATGCCGATCAGTCCAAGGGAAACGGCAACAGCTTGTTCGCTCCCTTTGAGAACACCTTCTGTGACCAAGTGCACTTGTCCCTTACTAGCCGCGGTAATCACTCCAGCTAGAATCATGAAAAACCACACATAATTGATCATGCCATCCCTCCTCAACATCTTTATGCGAGATTGGGAGCAATTAGGAGCAATCTTGCGATTTTATTAACTGCGCTTAAAAAACGGCTGATGGAGACCCTCCTGACGTTCCCTGACTATTAACTCTAAGTTTGCATTGTTAACCCAACTCTGTGTTATAATAGACTCAAGGTCAGTATTAGTCAGAGAAAGCGGGGTGGGCACTGTGAGTACCTTATCGGATCACATCGAAGCATATATCAAACGCATGCTCAGAAGCAGTCACGACAATAGTGTTGAACTGAGCCGCGCTCAAATGGCTGATGACTTTTCTTGCGTGCCATCGCAAATCAACTACGTGTTGTCGACCCGTTTTACCCTTGAACGGGGTTACATCGTAGAGAGCAGACGAGGCGGCGGTGGTTATATTCGTATTGGACATGTCCCGGTGGGTGATGATCAGACCCATGCGGTGCGTGTGCTTCAGAGTATTGGCTCTGAGCTGAGTGAAAAGCAAATGGAGAACATCCTAGTCTATCTGAAGGATCATCATGTGATTTCGCCCCAGCAGTTGCAGCTGATTCGTGGCATTGTTCAGCAAGAAGTGGGGCGGATCAATCAAGGAAGAGATGTGGTGCGGGCTAGTGTGATTCGCTCCTTACTCTTTTTTATCATTGAATCTAAGTGTTGAAGGGTGGGTGATACCTATGTTATGCGAGAAGTGTGGACAACATGACGCAACGGTGAAGTTTGTCCAGATCGAAAACAGCAACAAGACCGAACTGCATCTCTGTCAGTATTGTGCTCAAGGGTACACCAATTTTAGCACCGGCTTTGACTTGCAGCATCTGTTGTCTAGTATGTTCCAGTCTGCAAAGGCCGGTCAAAAACTCAGTCAAACTCAGACGTTAAAGAAGTGTTCTACATGTGGTCGGACCATAGTGGATGTGCAAAAGTCGGGTCGCTTTGGTTGTAGTACCTGTTATGAAGTGTTTCATGATGAGCTAAATCCTGTGCTCCGGCGTCTGCATGGTTCCAGTACGCATACGGGAAAAGTGCCAGCCAGGGGCTATCCTAAGGCCAGGATCAATCGGCAAATAGAGGATCTGCGCAGGCGTTTACAGGAATGTGTCCGGCTGGAAAACTACGAACAGGCTGCCAAGTACCGTGATGAGTTACGGCTCCTTGAAAGCCAGTTGGCCGAGGGGGCTCAGGCATGAAGAAAATATCTTCTTGGATGAGACAAAATGGCCCAGAGGGTGACATTGTATTAGGAACCCGTTGTCGTCTCGCCCGTAATCTGCAGGCAATTCCCTTTCCTGAGGCAGCCAGTCGCGATGATCTCCGTCTAGTCTTACAAAAGACCCAGGAGGTCTTGCCTCACTTACAGGACCTTGGTACCTTCACCTTCCATGAGATGGCTACCATGGACGCCCTGGATCGGCAAGTGTTGGCGGAGGAACATTTGATTAGTCCGAGTCATACGCAAAATGCTCAGCACAAGGCGGTCATCTTAAATGACACCGCGAACATTAGCATTATGGTGAACGAAGAAGATCATCTGCGGATTCAAGTTTTCAAGCCGGGTCTGCAATTGGATGAAGCCTGGCGCATCGCGACAGAAATCGATGATCGTTTTGAAGAACACCTAGACTATGCCTTTGATATGCAATCAGGTTACTTGACGAGCTGTCCCACGAATGTGGGAACCGCCTTGCGGGCTTCGGTCATGTTCCATCTACCGGCACTTCGTAGGCTGAAAAAAGTACAAGAAGTATTAGGCACTGTCTCAAAATTTGGCTTAACGGTGAGAGGCCTGTACGGTGAAGGAAGCGATGTCTGGGGCAATGTCTTTCAGCTTTCCAATCAGATCACCCTAGGACAGAGCGAAGAGGAAACCATCGAGCATTTGGCACGCTTTACCGACCAAATTCTGCATAGTGAACGCCAAGCTCGGGAGTATTTAGTGGAAGAGGATCGAAAACTAGCAACAAGTGATTGGTTACACCGTTCCTATGGGATTCTCAGTCAGGCCCGAATTATTACAAGTCAAGAAGCAATGGAACTGTTATCGGATCTAAAACTTGGAGTAGATCTAGGTGTGATTGAGCATGGTGATCCAGAAGTAGTGAAGCAACTGATGGTTCAGATCCGCTCAGCCCATCTGCAAAAAATGATGGGGCAGGCCCTCCCGGTGCAAGAACGGGATCGTCTGCGGGCAAGCTTGATTAGGGATACACTTGGTGCTGATTCATAAGAGAAAGAAGGTGGAACTATGTTTGGACGTTTTACAGAACGGGCCCAGCGAGTGATCGTGCTCTCCCAAGAAGAGGCCAGAAGATTAGGTCATAATGTTGTAGGGACGGAACACATCCTCCTAGGCTTGATTGCTGAAGGTGAGGATGTGGCGGCTCGTTCTCTCTTATCGCTCGGGATCAGTATTGATCAGGTGCGAGGCGAAGTGGAGCGAATTATTGGCCGGGGCGGCCAGCCTACCCAAGGTCAAATCGGCTTTACCCCCCGTTCAAAACGGGTTTTGGAACTGGCTTTTGACGAAGCTCGACGCCTCGGACACACCTACATTGGTACGGAACATCTCCTCCTGGGTTTGATTCGGGAAGGAGAAGGAGTGGCAGCCCAGGTGCTACAAAACCTAGGGGCTGATTTGGAGAAGGTTCGCGCCCAGGTAACGAACCAACTGGGGGGAGGCAGTCAAGGCAAGGCCCAGGCTCCTCGCCAGAACAATACGCCGACCTTGGACCAATTTGGCCGTGACCTCACAACCCTAGCCGCGGAAGGCAGTCTGGATCCCGTGATTGGTCGAGATAAAGAGATTCAGCGAGTGATTCAAATTCTGAGTCGGCGCACCAAGAACAATCCTGTTTTGATTGGTGAACCTGGGGTGGGGAAAACGGCCATCGCCGAAGGTTTAGCCCTCAAGATCAATAACAATGATGTGCCAGAGACCTTGAGTAATAAGCGGGTTGTCACCCTTGATCTAGGTAGCCTCGTGGCAGGTTCCAAGTTCCGTGGTGAGTTTGAAGAACGGCTCAAGAAAGTGATGGAGGAGATTCGTGCTGCCGGGGATGTCATCCTCTTCATTGATGAGATGCACACCATGATCGGTGCTGGTGCAGCCGAAGGGGCCATTGATGCGGCGAATATTCTCAAACCGGCCTTGGCCCGGGGCGAGCTACAAGCTATTGGCGCCACCACCTTGGATGAGTATCAGAAACATGTGGAGAAGGATGCTGCCCTGGAACGTCGTTTCCAGCCTGTGATGGTAGACGAACCAAGTGTTGAGGAAACCATCGAAATCCTCAAGGGGCTGCGGGATCGCTATGAGGCCCACCATCGTGTGAAGATTAACGATGAATCCATCGTGGCCGCGGTACGCCTCAGTGATCGCTATATTAGTGACCGCTTCTTGCCAGATAAGGCCATTGACTTGATGGACGAAGCCGGTTCTCGGGTACGCTTAGCAGGCTTAGTGGCCCCTCCAGAGCTCAAAGAGCTGGAA
>JAAYOK010000142.1 GCA_012520355.1 Bacillota bacterium
ACGCATTATCGAGGGACTCATTTTTACCTACTTTAACTTCTGCCACCAGTATCCCTCCTTCCAATGCTGACCGCGTCCAGCTTCCCATACGCCTTCTGCATAATATCATACCTATTATAATCTATTTGGCTCCCATGGTCAATAATCAACCGGGGGGCCATTGTAAAGAACGTCCGCCGATGAGGTGGAAGTGGAGATGATGCACACTCTGTCCCCCATCTGCTCCAGTATTGGCAACCACTCGAAAACCGTCCTCTAGGCCGAGTTCTTCGGCAAGCTCCTTGATGGCCAGCATCATCTCGCCTAGTAATGTCACATCCGTATCTTCCAGGTGAGCCAAGCTTGTAATATGCCGCTTGGGAATCACTAAGATATGCGTGGGTGCTACAGGATGCAAATCTCGAAAGGCTACCAGTTGGTCAGTTTCAAGCAAAAATTCGGTGGCTAGTAATCCATTGGCAATGTTGCAGAAGAGGCAATCCCCTGACACTTCACTTCACTCCCTCTTACCCATTGACAAGCCCCTGCACTCCATCGGCTGAGGCCTCCAACACTCGAACAGATACAATCTGGCCCACTAAATCCACGTCTGGCGATGCAGGAAAGGTTACTTTAACGTAATTATCTGTATGCCCTATGGCTTGGTTTTCTTGCATCTGTTCCACGAGAACAGCCACATTCTCGCCAATAAATGAACAATGGAAGCGTTCTGCCATTGCTTCCCCTAATTGTATTAGACGTTTACTGCGATCTTCCTTCTGGCCAGGTTCAATTTGGTCAGGAAATGTTGCGGCCATGGTCCCAGCCCGCTTTGAATACTTAAAGACATGAATCTTGCTAAAGCCCACGTCTTCCGCGAGTTGCATTGTCTGGAGAAAGTCTTCCTCCGTCTCTCCAGGAAAGCCCACCATGATATCTGTGGTAATCGCAACATCTGGAATTCGCCTTCTCAAGATATCCGCGATCTCTTGGAACTGAGCTCGGGAATAATTGCGTCCCATACGATCTAGAACTGAGTCACTGCCGCTTTGAAGTGGAATGTGCATGTGGCGGCAGAGAACCGGGTGGGTAGCTACCAGGTCGATGAGTTCATCCGTTATTTCATGGGGATCCACCGAGCTAATACGTAACCGCAGGAGTCCTTTTATAGCGGCAATATCGGCACTGATTTGAGCCAAACTCTGTGGGGGATCTAAATCCGCCCCATAAAGACCGAGATGAATGCCTGTCAGCACAATTTCTTTGTAGCCGAGAGCGAGGATCTCTTCCACTTGCCGAAGCACACTCTCTGGCGCACGACTCCGTGATGGTCCCCGAGCAAAGGGCACGCGGCAATAGGTACAGAACTGGTCGCAGCCATCCTGGATTTTCAAGGTAGCACGTGTGCGCCCAGAAAAATCTAGGGAGGGCATGTCTTCAAAGGTGGCAACGTCAAGGATATCTTGGACAAGGGAACGCTGCTGCCAAGGTTCAAGTCGTTCAATTTCCTCCACAATACCACTGCGACCATCAGTGCCAACTACCAGGGTGACCCCTTCCAAAGCGGCCACATCCTCCGGTGTTGTCTGGGCCAAACAGCCCATCACCACAACCTTGGCGTCTGGATTATTCTTATGGGCGCGCCGAATCATCTGGCGTGATTTTCGATCACCTAGATTCGTCACGGTGCAAGTGTTGATCAAGTAGACATCGGCCCTATCTTGAAAATCCACAAGCTTGTAGCCTGCATCGAGGAATTGCGTTACCACTGCATCTGTATCATACTGGTTCACCTTACATCCTAAGGTCACCACTGCTAAAGTCCTTGCGTCGTCTATCATCCCAGATCTCCCCACTTATATCCAATAATGCTCAAAAAAACAAGACCCGCAGTCTCGGTCCGTAAAATGCGCGGCCCTAAGGTACAGACTGTCGCTCCGGCCATGGCCAAAGCGTCCACTTCTTCCTGGGCGAAACCTCCCTCGGGTCCAACAATGACAGACACAGCACGAGTCGGTTTCTCAAGACTCCTCATTCCTCGTACTTTTTCACCCTCGTAGGCAAGAAGTACAAGATTATTTTGCTTTGAGCGTTCCTGCACTGAGGCGGTTAACTGGGAAAAATCATGTAGGTCGCCAATCACAGGCAAACGGGTACGTTTGCTCTGTTTTGCCGCTTCCAGAGCAATTCGCTCCCATCTGGCTTGCCGAGTCTTGGCCTTCTTTTCTTCTAATTTGACCACAGTGAAACGGGAGGTGAAGGGTATAATTTCCTTGACTCCTAGTTCCACAGCCTTTTGGATCACATAATCCATTTTATCACCCTTGGCCAGTCCCTGAAAGAGGGTAATGTCCAAGGGTGATTCTTGCGCATAGTCGAGTTCCTCTTCGATCAAACCACAGACCTCTTCACCAAATTCTTGTAGCCTAACTCGATAGACCTGGCCCTCTGGATCCACAACTTCAATTGTATCCCCAACGCGCAAGCGGAGCACCCTGGTCAAATGATGGACATCCTCACCAGAAATCATTACTTGCCTACCTTGAACTTGGCCTGGTTGCAGAAAAAAACGTGCCAGATCAATCACCTCGTTGGAAGAGGTATCCTACCCATTCTCCCTGCTCAAGCCGGCGTAGCAGAGTCAACCCTGCTTCCCGGGCAAGGGATAAGATCTCAGGATCCCTACCTTGAATCACGCCACCGGCAATAAAGAAGCCGCCAGGCGTCAAGACATCATAAACATCTGGTAGCATGGGCCCGATGACATCAGCCACAATGTTGGCGACCACCACGTCACATGGTCCCTCTAAGTCCCTCAAACTTCCCTGCTGCACAGAAAAGTCCACATTATTCAGCTCGCCATTCTCTCGGGCTACCCTGACGGCCACCGGATCAACGTCAACTGCCTGAACCCGTGCTCCCAGCTTAGCCCCGACAATGGCTAAAATGCCTGAACCAGTACCAACATCCCAGAGAATCTTATTCTGGAGATTGAGATCCTGTAAGAACTGAATACACATGGCTGTGGTGGGATGGGTTCCGCTACCAAAGGCCATCCCTGGATCAAGTTGAACCGTGAAATCCACGCCACCAAGCTCATGTTCTAGAGGCTCCCAGGAGGGCTGAATCCAAACTCTACCTATGCGAAGGGGCTTATAATAGGCTTTCCAAGCATTGGCCCAATCCGCTTCGTTGATCTCGCCCGTTTGGATCAGAACCGGGCCAGGATCGAAACCAAAATCCCGGAGGTTTTCCAGATCACTTTGGAGCCCCCGGAGCTGTTCCTGCGTCAATTTATCCTCAGGGAAGTAACATGTGATCACCACTTGCTCCGAGTGAGTGACAGTGGGAAAGTAGTCACCCCATCCCATCTCTTGGGCATGATCCATCAAGTCTGTATCTTCTTCCGCAAAACTGTCAATTCCCCAGTTGTCCAAAACCGCGTAAGCACCTTCTACTGCCGAGCGGTTAATCCTAATCGCCACTTTCTGCCAATCACTCATGGATGGCTACCTCCTAGCGCAGGGCGTCCTTGACACGCTCAAAAAAGCCTTTGCTTTCTCCAGGTAGCTCAGCGCCACCTTCTTTAGCGAACTCACGCAAGAGTTCCTTTTGCCTTGCTGTTAGTTTCTCTGGTGTCACCACTTTGATCTTCACAAGCTGATCGCCGCGACCAGAACCTCGAACATCCTTAATCCCCTTATGCCGCAGGCGAAATATCCTCCCCGATTGGGTCCCTTCGGGGATCCGCAGGTTCACATTTCCTTCCAGGGTGGGGATGGGAATTTCATCACCTAGACTGGCCTGAACAAAGGAAATGGGTACTTCAAGAGTAATATTTCGGCCCTCTCTCCGGAAAAATTCATGGGGCTTGACACGAATCAAGACCAAAAGATCCCCAGGTGGGCCACCCCGCACACCACTCTCACCTCTGCCACCCAAGCGCAGACTCTGTCCATCATCAATTCCCGCAGGAATCTTGACGTTAATGGTGGTCATCTTACGCCTTGTACCGCCTCCATGACACACGCTACAGGGCGTTTCAAAGGTTTTTCCTTCTCCCTGACAGCGACTACAGGTCCTGGTGCTAGCAAATTGTCCTAGGGGGGTCTGTTGTACATAGCGCACCTGTCCACTTCCATTACAATCTGGACAGGTCTTGATTGGAGTACCGGGCTCCGCTTGATTACCATGACAGTGATCGCAAATCTCGGTCCGGGGAATGGAAATGTCTTTCTCTGTACCAAAGGCCGCTTCTTCAAACTCAATGGTCATATCGTAGCGGAGATCAGCACCCCTTTGGGGGCGATTGGCTTGACGTGTGCCAAATCCTCCCCCAAAGAACTCACTGAAAATGTCGCCTAAATCCTCAAAACCGCCAAAACCACCGAAACCTCCGAAGTCTCCAAAACCGCCCTGTCCAGCGTTTTCAAAGGCTGCATGGCCAAATCTATCATACTTTTCACGGCGCTCAGGATCGCTAAGCACGGCATAGGCTTCGTTAATGGTCTTAAACTTCTCCTCAGCATCGGGCGCTTTGTTCACATCAGGATGAAGTTCCCTGGCCAACTTGCGATAGGCTTTCTTCACTTCGTCAGCGGAGGCGCCTCGAGGGACGCCTAGAATATCATAATAATCTTCCTTAGCCAAGCGTTACACACCGCCTTTATCCCGCGGACTTAGGATTCCTCCGTAAAGTCTGCGTCCACTATATCCTCGTCATTCCCCTGGGCTTCTGTTGACTGATCTGTACCTTGAGGTCCTGCTGCTTGGGCCTCTTGATAAAGCTTCTCCGAGATCCGGTGTAGCACTTCGTCCAGGGCCTTCATCTTCGCTTTAATCTCTTCTGCATCATCTTTATCTACAGCAGCCTGCAGATCGGCCTTAGCGGCCTCTACCTCTGCTTTTTGCTCTTCCGTTACTTTGTCGCCCAACTCCTTAATGGTGCGATCCACGGCCCAAAGGGAGTTGTCTGCCTGGTTACGTAGCTCAATTGCTTCACGTTTCGCCTTATCTTCCTCAGCATGCTCTTCTGCTTCCTTAACGAGCTTGTCAATATCGGACTTCGTTAAGCCAGTGGACGATGTGACTGTGATCTTTTGCTCTCGACCCGTACCCCGGTCTTTCGCTGTAACATTGACAATTCCGTTACGGTCAATGTCAAAGGTTACTTCAATCTGGGGAATTCCCCGGGGTGCTGGCGGGATTCCAGTTAGTTGGAAACGTCCTAATGTTACGTTATCGGCTGCCATGGGTCTTTCGCCCTGCAAGACGTGGATATCCACGGCAGGTTGATTATCGGCAGCTGTCGTGAAGACATTGCTTTCTTTACAGGGAATACTGGTGTTACGCTTAATCAGAGTCGTCATTACACCACCTAGAGTCTCAATACCAAGTGATAGAGGTGTGACGTCAACTAAGATCAATCCCTTACCCTGTTCGAACTCGCCAGACAAGATTCCTGCCTGCACCGCCGCACCTAGGGCAACACACTCATCGGGATTAATGCCCTTGTATGCCTCTTTGCCCATGAGCTTTTCAATGGCTTCTTGCACCGCTGGAATTCGAGTGGAACCGCCCACCAAAAGGACTCGATCCACATCCGACGGTTTAAGCCCTGCATCATTCAAGGATTGGCGAATCGGATCGAGGGTTTTTTCTACCAAGTCCGTTGTCAGCTCATTGAACTTAGCCCGGGTCAGATCCATGTCAAGATGCACCGGTCCGCTGGAGGATGCACTGATAAAGGGTAGGTTAATATTTGTTTGAACCAAGCCTGAAAGTTCGATCTTGGCCTTCTCCGCGGCTTCACGCAGGCGCTGCATGGCCATCTTATCCTTGCTGAGATCAATACCGGTTTCCTTCTTAAACTCACTCACGAGATAGTTCGTGATACGTTCATCAAAATCGTCGCCACCTAATCGATTGTTGCCGCTGGTCGCTTTAACACCTATATATCCCTCATCAAGCTCCAGGATGGACACGTCAAATGTTCCGCCCCCTAAGTCAAAGACCAGGACTGTCTGCTCATGTTCCTTATCCAAACCGTAGGCAACGGCAGCAGCGGTGGGTTCATTAATAATCCGCTCCACCTCTAAACCAGCAATCGTTCCTGCGTCCTTGGTGGCCTGTCTTTGGGCATCCGTGAAATAGGCAGGCACTGTGATCACTGCTTTACTGACTGTTTCGCCCAAATAGGCTTCTGCCTCTTCCTTCAGTTTACGCAAAATCATCGCTGAGATCTCTTGGGGAGTCAGGTCTTTACCATCGATCTTCACCTTGTAATCTGTACCCATATGGCGCTTAATCGAGGAAATTGTGCGCTCAGGATTTGTGACAGCCTGCCTTTTCGCGCCTTGACCGACGATCCGATCCCCATCTTTAGAAAAAGCAACGACCGAAGGGGTGGTTCTAGAACCTTCAGCATTTGGGATAATAATGGGTTCGCCGCCTTCCATCACGGCTACAACAGAGTTTGTTGTTCCTAGATCAATACCAATTACCTTTGACATTCGTCTTCCTCCTTAATCGGTCCCACTAAGACCCTAGTATGTCTAAGTACTTTTTCGTTTAATACATAGCCCGTTTGAACCTCTTCGAGCACAATTAAACGGTCATCTTCGCCTTGCTCGCCTGACATGGCCACGGCCTCGTGCAGGCCTGGGTCAAAAGGCTGACCCTTGGCTGAAATCGGCTCCAATCCATGTCTGCTGAGGGCTGTCATTAAGGCCTGGTACACCATTTCCATGCCTTGTAGAAAAGGATTACTCTCACTTGCAGGATCTGATGCTAGAGCTCTTTCGAAATTGTCTAAAATGGGCAAGAGATCTTCCAGCAAACCCTTGTTAGCATCTCTTGTAATGTCTTCTATTTGGCCTTGTGTGCGTCGGCGAAAATTATCGAAGTCCGCCTTCAGCCTCAAGAGTTGCTGTGCGAGCTGTGCCTTGTCTCGCTCCAACTGTTCTAACTGCTCTCGCCACCCATCATCGTCGGTGTCCGAATCCTCGTGAATCTCTTGTTCATCTTCAACTTCCAGGTTACGCTCTTCCATCGTTTCATCTCGTTCCGTCACCAAAGTTCCCCCTCCGTCAGAAAAATGACCCTTGCCTCAAGGGTCCGTTCACTATTTCTTTTCTGTTAAGAAAGCACTCAAGGAGTCTGAGACCATATCAACCGCTGCCATAACCTTGGCATAATCCATACGGGTTGGTCCAATCACTCCAATCGTACCCACGACATCATTACCTACATAGTAGGTACAAGTCACCAAACTGCAACCCTGCATCACAGTGGATACATTCTCATGACCAATGGCCACCTGCACTCCACTGGATTTCGCGGCTCCCCCCAAGAGGCTTTTCAGTTGCTCTTTTTCTTCTAAGGCTTCAAATAGAGCGATGGCTCTATCCACATCACGAAACTCTGGTTGACTTAAAATATTCACAGTACCAGAGGCATAGACTTGCTCTCCCTTGTCTTCAGCCAATCCTTGGAGGATCAGCTCCACGAGTGCTTTTCCGATTTCTCCAAAGTCTCGGATCACCTCAGTGAAAACAGTTGGACCCAGTTCTCGATAGGTGATTCCCTTCAGCTTTTGGTTCAAAGCAGTGGAAAGATCTGCAATCTGCTCCGGAGAATAATCTCGCTTGGTACGAATCAGACGATTCTTCACAATACCGGGGTGGAGAACCAGAGTAACCAAAATTCCTGTGTCTTCCAAAGCAACAAGCTGGAGATGTTTAAAAACCAGCTGATCTGTGCTGGGAGCTACAATCAAAGAGACAGACTGGGTCAATAGGGCCAGCAAACGTGCGGCCGCGTGAATGCTATGCTCCGGGGTTAACTGGGCATGGGCAATTTCGTCCCGCAATCTCTGTAGTTCTTGGCCCGGAAAAATATAAGGCTCCATTAAGGCATCAACGTAGAAGCGATATCCCTTATCCGACGGAACACGCCCAGCTGACACATGGGGCTGCTGCAAATAGCCCGTCTCCTCCAGATCGGCCATTTCATTACGAATCGTGGCTGGAGAAACGCCCAAATCATGTTTGCGGGCAATTGTTCTTGAGCCCACGGGTTCTGCCGTTTCGATGTAGTTATCAATAATTGCCCTGAGAACCAAACGTTTACGTTCATCTAACATGATTTCACCTTCTTCATCTTTAGCACTCAACCCTCGGGAGTGCTAACAGCGTTCACCCATAAAATATCATTTCGACCTCTGTTTGTCAAGGGGAAAGGTCATCGCAAGAACGCGCTAGAAACCTGGTTTTCCAGGAACAATCCCCGCTCGGTCACCTGAAGATATCCCTCACTATAGTCGACTAGGCCGCGCTTAAGCAAATCCCTAATGGCCTCGCCATAGAGGTCCCAATAACTCACCTGATATCGGCGGCGAAACCAGGCCTCCTTAACACCTTCCAAAAGACGCATACCAACCATCATGGTTTCGTCCATCTCTTGTTCCAGGGGAACCAAGGCACTTTCTGCATAATAGGGGGTGCCTTGCTTCCAGGTAGCCAGATAGTCTTGAACATCGGGCGCGTTTTTATAGCGAAGCCCCTTGACATAACCTGTAGCCCCACTACCCAAACCAATGAAGGGCTCATTTTTCCAATAGAGCAGATTGTGCTGGGAACGGAAACCGGGGCGACAGAAGTTGGAGATTTCATAGTGTTCGTAACCGGCTGCCTTGAGTATGCTAGAGGCGCGCTCGTACATGGTTGCCTGCTCATCATCACTGGGTACCTCCAACAAGCCTGTGCTCACCCACCGCTCTAGGGGCGTTCCCTCTTCGAGAATCAAACCATAACAGGACAAATGGGATGGCTGCAGCGCCAAGGCAGACTCTAGAGTCTCGGCCCAATCGTTCTCTGTCTGACCAGGTAAACCAAAGATCAGATCGAGGTTGATATTGGTGATACCTGCCCCTCTAAGGGCAGCAACACTGCCTGCAACATCGCCGGCTCGATGGATCCTACCAATCACCGCCAATAGTTCATCTTGAAAGGCTTGTACCCCTAAACTGACTCGGTTCACCCCTGCCTTTCTTAGGATCTCGGCACCCTCTAAGGTCAAAGAGTGGGGATTGGCCTCCATGGTGATCTCGGGCTCTTGGCTAAATGGCAAGGTTTCCTTCAGAAAGAGAAGCGCTGCGCCGAGCTTGTCAGGGGGAAGAAGACTTGGAGTTCCTCCCCCAATAAACAACGTACGTAAGGGTCGATTGCCCCACTTTTCACGATAGTAGAGGGCTTCTTGACGTAATGAAAGAAGATAGTTGTCGGCGACGGCTAAAAAGCTCTCCTCGTCACCAACAACTACCGAGTGAAAATCGCAGTAATTACACTTCTGTGCACAAAAGGGAATATGCACATAGACTCCCATCTTCAACCCACCTTAGTCCACTTTTAAGATGGCCATAAAGGCTTCTTGGGGAACTTCTACACTTCCCAGGCTCTTCATGCGTTTCTTACCTTCTTTTTGCTTCTCCAAGAGCTTGCGTTTACGGCTAATATCCCCGCCATAACACTTAGCCAGGACATCTTTCCTGAGGGCTCGCACCGTTTCCCGGGCAATGATCTTGTTACCAATGGCCGCCTGAATCGGAACTTCAAATTGCTGTCTGGGAATCACCTCTTTGAGTTTTTCAGCCAGACCCCGTCCCCGAGCGGCAGCCTTATCTTGGTGCACGATGCAGGAAAGGGCGTCCACTGGGCTACCATTGAGCAAGATATCCAGTTTGACTACATCCGATTCACGATAACCCATAAACTCATAATCCAAGGAGGCATAACCCTTGGTTCGGGACTTGAGGCGATCAAAGAAGTCCATAATGATTTCGGCTAAGGGCAGTTCGTATTCCAATCTGGCACGTTCAGGGGTAATGTATTCCATATTAACAAAGATGCCACGCCGATCCTGGCAAACATCCATCACCGCACCAACAAACTCATCGGGTACCATGATAGAAGCCGTCACGAAGGGTTCCTTAATGTGATCGATGGATGTGACCTGAGGTAAGGACGCAGGGTTATCTACCTCTTTCACACTACCATCGGTTAGTACAACCTGATAGACAACACTAGG
>JAAYOK010000143.1 GCA_012520355.1 Bacillota bacterium
AGTCGCTTGCTTTCATCGAAATTCCTCCTTTGGTTTGGTCAAATGGGTAACGAAAAAAAGACCCTTCTAAGGGGTCCGAACAGTATGGGATTTGTCACCTCCTTTCAGTTTTATGGAATATTAACCTACCTAATACACCCCCTGAACCAGTCTACCGGGGATGGTATCCAGGAAGGACTTTAGTCCAAAATCTGGTTTACTTGGCTTCCATTCGGGGTCATTATACGCAGTCAAGAACAGGGCTTTCTTTGCGCGTGTAATCGCCACATAAAAGAGGCGACGTTCCGCTTCTAGATCCTCTGCTGTTTCTATGAAGAAGTCGTTGGGGAAGATGCCTAGCTGAACGCCAATGACAAAGACAACAGGGAACTCAAGTCCTTTGCTGTGGTGGCAGGTGAGTATCTGCACGTTTCCATGGGAGCGACCTGGGACTTGTGCTTCAGAACGGAGTTTGTTGATATGCCTTAAGAAGAGTCTGATGGTAGCGTCTTCGTTGCTCGTGTCGAAGCTGAGCGCTAGGTCTAAGAGCTTTTTCATGGCAGCAAAAAGGCTCAGCTTGTTTGATCTGGATTCGGGATCATCTTTGATATCGAGTGCAGTTATTAGCTGCGAGATGATGGGTGCACTTGTCTCGTATGGGCTGTTTTTGTGTAGAGCCAGCAGAGCATTCAGGCGTTGACGGAAAATGAGGTGATGCGGCCATTCCCCGGGCAGATGGGATAAGACGAGTAGCTGATCGGCGGTGGAAAGATGCTGAATATCGAACTCTTTGGCCAAATCCTGTAGCCGAAGATTGTCCATGACCTGGGTTGGAATATTAACCGCTTTCGCCATGTTGTCACTCCGATAAGGCTGTTCTATAGCTTGAAGTAGGGTCAAAGCATTTGAGACAGCAGGCTGCGACCAGAAGAGCTCTCCACCATAAGGGATATCTGCTTCACTCAATGCCTCTTCTAGAGCTGGGGTCTGGTTGTGACTGCGGATCAGTATGGCGATGTCACTAAAGCGAAACCTCTTTTCGTCGACAAATTGTCGAATTTTCTTGGCCACAAATACCGCCTGAGCTTCTTCGTTTTCAAACTTGCCTACGACTGGAACATAGACATCACTGCCCATTGCTTCCATACGTTTGCGTTTCCTGCTAGAATTCTGTTCAATAACATGGTTTGCCAGGTTCACAATGGGAGTGGGGGAGCGGTAGTTCTTGGTGAGTTCAAAGAGGTCTGCCTTTTTGCTGTGGGCCATCATGTATTCAGGTTTAGCGCCTCTCCACTCATAGATGGTCTGATCTGGGTCGCCAACAAGAAACCGACTTGCCTGGGGTCCTAACATCTGCTGCACGAGCTTTTCTTGCATAGCATTGATGTCTTGATACTCATCAACCAAGATGTGGTAGAAACGTTGATGGATCTGGCGCTGAATTGGCTGGCTCTTTAATAACTCCACTGCCGTCACTATCATGTCATCAAGGTCGATTATGTTTTGCTCCCTCTTGATGGTCTCGTAGAGCTTGAGCGCCATCTGAATGTCACTGGGTAAATCGCTAAGCATAACCATCCCATTCTTCACCTTTGTTATGTGATCTGTGAGTTCATCCTCCGATAGGTACCGATACCTCTGCTGCGTGAGTACGAGTTGGCGTATGAATTTTCGCCTTTCGGATGCATCGATAACCGTAAAATCCTCTCGAAGGTCAACGGCTTGAGGAAACGTCTTGAGTAACTGCAAGCCGGCACTGTGGAAAGTGCGGATCCACATTGCTTTAGCTGTTACTCCAACCCTGTTATGCACCTTTTGCCGTAGCTCTGTAGCGGCCTTCGAAGTAAACGAGAGTGCCATAATGGACTCTGGTAGCACATCCATCTTGGTCACTAGATGATGAATCCTCTCCACCAAGAGGGCAGTTTTGCCTCCCCCGGGGTTAGCCATAACGACAACATCCCGTGACGTGGTCTCGGCTGCCTTACGCTGTTCTTCCGTTAGATTAAGCGGTCTGGTGTTCAAATTTATCATCCTTTCTAACGAAAGAGCCCCCTATAAGGAGGAGGCTCTCTGTTCGCCCTTTTGTTGCCTAACTCTTGCGCTGAGTTCAGTGATGGCTTGACTTGCTTGGGCTTTGTTGAGGGCGTCAAGCTTTGCAATGTCCTCATCGTTGAAGTTGAGCTGCAATGCCATACTGTGCAATACCATCATTTGCTTATCCGTTGCAGGCTCATCCTTGATTGGTACCAAGGTAGGTCTTGTTTGGTGGACATTGTACCCATCGTCCGGTGTACTTTGTGGCCGGTCTGGGATGAGTTCTTCTACAGAGGTCATCGCGATTGCATAAGCATCCCGCAGCACTCTTGCCTTGGCTCTAGTGCTAGCAATTCGAAGCAGATGGGGAACAAACTTATCTGCCCCAACAGATACAGGGCTGGCATCACCGACATCAACAAAGACTGAGCCATCACTAGTTACAGCCTTGGCGCTGGCAATAGCGGTGTGACCATTCTCTACGCTTGGGATCTGTTCAATGGAGACAGAGAGTTCCTTGATCCCTTCCTCTTGCGCCACAAGTAAAAGGCCAGCATACAGCACGAAAGGTTTCCCCTCAATCAACAAGACAAACTGATCCGGTACTACGATCGGTGTTCTCATCTTCAATCTCTCCTTTGATATAGATTTGAAAAGCAAAAAAGGGCCCAGGCATCAGCCTAGGACCTAAAGCGCGCGGCACATCAGTGTCGACGGCCAAAATAACGGGCGACTAAATTCCACCTCCTTTCACCATGTCAAACGACTGACGATCTTGTTTTCCCCCGCCCTCCTTCGGAAGTATCTTTTTGCACAAAGGGGGTGGGGCGTGTTACGGATGAACACAGCAAAAGAACAATACCTATTACGTCCTTAGAAAAAACTTATTTTTTGGTGCTCCTATGGGATTTTTTCTTTTGATGAAGCTTTGGACAAGGGAAAAATGTCTGGCAAAATGCTGATGACATGGGGATGGCAAGAGGTGTACCTGGGGATGCCCGGGTTATTAAGAGGGTGGTGGAAGCATATAAAAAATAAAAAATAATATTATAAAAAGTATTGACAACTGAAAATGATTCTGATATAATTATAAGAGTAAGGTCGTTTGCTACTCCTGATAGTAGCTGGCGACCACTTTGTGTTACTCGGAATGAATGGGGGTGAAACCAGTTAGTCAGTCAGCGTGATCACAACTACATAGAAAGCGATAAACACAATACTGGAAAGAGGTGTCAGAAGATTGGAAAAATTATATCGCGTGGAAAGTGTTAAACCAATTGCCTTTGGGCTATGCGATCAAGTCTTAAAATGGAGTCGAAAAAACAGGGATGTACCAGTAGCTGACTATTACGAGGTCTTAGAGGATTACGATCCGAAATTTGGCTATCTTTATAACAACCTGGTGGATGGGTTTTTCACTGAGGAAGAAGCTACCTTGATGCTAGAGTGCCTATCGAGGATATCGGAAGATGAAATCGGCATTTCCTCAATGCGTGAAGTGAATTATCCCCTGCAGTTTGCTACAGACGACGAAGACGAAGACCTAGCATGGCTATATGAGCCAATATCTGGCACTTTAGAATTAGCACAACATTTGGTTGAATTATTTCCGTTTGAAGTGAACTGCAACATAGGTATTACCCAGAATTTCCCAGGATTAAAGCATTTAATGGGGGGTGGTACACGTGAATGACAAAAAATCTTTGAAGCAGCTACGCACGGAGAGGAAGATTCGGCAAGTCGAGGTCGCTAAAGCTTTGGGGATGCAGCCGAGCAGATATTCTACGCTCGAAAACGAATGGGCTCCGGTGACAGAGGAGCTTAAGGAGAGGATCTTGGCATACTTTGAGGTGACGGAAGATCAAGTGAAATTCTACACTAGGTAGATCACAAACCGTCCACGAGTTTTCCCCCCAGCAGTTCCTACCGATTTACCACATTTGCATGCTCCTCGGCGGAGCAACGCAGTTTCCCCATCAGATGTCGAACAAGTCCAGTCGTTCACAAACACATGCATCACCCACAAGGCTAACCGAAGAGGGATGGCCCAGTTAAGCTGTCCCTTTTTGGATATCTACGATACAAATATTACTACGTAAATTTTCCGGCCAACCTCTTTAAGCCTACGCTACGAGGTTAGTTGTGATAGATTTAGCTAAGTTTGGAATGAAAAATAATGGCAAAAAACATGATAATAACGCTATGCTTGGACCCAGAACCTCTGAGTGGCAAACCTGACAAGACTACACCTGAAGGGGTCGCCAAGGTTGAATTAATCAGTAAGAGGGTCGTTAGGCATTCAGTGGATATAACTTTAGAGGACTTGATTGTCGAGC
>JAAYOK010000144.1 GCA_012520355.1 Bacillota bacterium
AAGCCACGGGAACGATAAGTTTTCCCTTCTCCTCTCGGATCCCCAACTTCCCCAAAAGGCCTGGATCCAAATTACGAACCATGATACCTGGATAATCCAAGAGCTGTAACCCCTGACCGAAAGCTTTAACCAAGATCTTGTCTTCAATCACCATCTTCTCCAGTTCTTCAGAGGCAAAGTCTATGATCACATGCTCGATCCCACCATGCGTACCAGTAACTACTCCCCTGGCCCCTTTGGCATCCCCAGAAATCACAATGGCTTCATTTCCCACACAGGACAGAGTATTATAGGCTTGGTTTCTGGTGCTAGAGCGGTCATCGATGGAAGCGGCCGTAGATACACCTGGTTCCACATGATCTCCCGCCCAACCAAAAGCCGAATGGCCCACCTTCACATTGTAGGCAATACCTCCTGTTCCAGGCAGGACAAATGGAACACCTTCCCGATCGACCCGATAAGCGCCTCTCTGCAAAGGCGGTGTAATCTGACCTTGAACCGAGAGCTTCACTAAGTTGTCAACGTTTGTTCTGAGCATCCTCTGCTGCCTCCTTGTGTCGTCTTCTCCATTTCGAAACCATCCATAGACCAAATGCAGTCGCGGTAATACCGAGACCATCAATGAAAACGTCTGTCAGACTACCCGTTCGATACAATAATCTGCTCTGATAAGCCTCATCAAGAATGGCCACAAGGAAAGAAAAAGCAACGGCCAAGGGTAGGGCTGCACGGCGGAGTCTTTTGGTGCGCCGACCTGCATAGTACGTGATCAGAGTTAAAACGCCATAGGCAAAAACATGTACCGCCTTACGAGCAATTAAGGTTAATTGCCGTAACTCGGCGGCACTTAAATGCGGCAAGAACCTTGCCAGAAACGTGTTCGTGTAGCTTGCACTCGAAGCCTCCTGACTGGCAAAAAGAAACATGACGATGACATACATTATCACAAAAGCCCATTGGATCAATATCACAATTCCCCTTCCAATAGGGTGCCAACCTGAGCCGCTTCTATGCAAAACGAGAGAAGAAGAAACGTCTCTTCTTCCGATATTCATTCGGCTCTACCTTCAGCTGAAAGTGCCCAGCAATGATATTACGGGGATTGGTAGCCACAAGCTCATGCGCACCATCCTTCCCCACCACTTTCTTCAAAACCTCGAAGGCTTCCGGTAAATTCAGGCGGCGACGCTCGCTACCATGACCATCACTAGCCACCATTTGCACCATATTACAGTCCAGCATGATCTCAGCCGTCTGTTTGATCGTTGAGCCAAAACGTCCTAAGAGGCTTCCAGAGTTCATTTGAATCAGACATCCCTGTCTAAGCCATCCCAAGGCCACGTTCGGGTCTTCAACGACCGCCCCATAGCGTTCGGGATGGGCAATGATGGGGGTCATGCCCTTGGTCTGCAAAGCAAAGAGGACTTGTTCAGCATAGATGGGAACCTGATGCATGGGAAACTCGATGAGACAAAACTTCCCATTATCAGCGTAGGTGGGAATATCGGAGGCTACCAGATCTAAGAGATTCAGATCCATCATGAGTTCCGCCCCCGGCACGATCTCCACCGAAATCTGTGCCTTGGCAAACTCCCCATTCAAGTCGTCCACCCTCTGTTTGATCAGAGACCAATTAGGAATCTCATAGAAATGGGGAGTCGCTGCAATAACTGTCATACCACCGTCCTCAGCGAAACGGCCCATGGCAAGTGATGTCTCTAGATCGGCGGCTCCATCATCAACACCAGGTAAAATGTGTGTATGCAGATCAATCATTACGCTCGCTCCGCATTGTCCTGATAATAATAGTAGTACTGATAATTCTTTTGTTCCTGCGGCAGTACTCCGTTTAAGACCACACCAAGGAGCCTGGCATTGGCTTGTTCCAAGAGATCCTTGGCATGGAGGGCGACATCCCTCGGCACTTGTTTGGAACGGATCACAAGAACGGTGCCGTCCACCTGATTAGCGATGATGGCTGCATCGGTTACGGCAATGACAGGCGCTCCGTCAAAGATAACTGCATCATAGTCTTCCCTCAGGGTGCCGATGATGGTAGCCATGGCCCTGGACTGTAGAAGCTCAGAAGGGTTGGGCGGAACAGGACCCGCTAAAATCAGATCGAGATTTTGCACTTGTTTGCTGGGCCTGACGACCTCATCCAGAGTCGCGTTACCTGTTAAGAGTGTGGTCAACCCCATGGTGTTACTCAGACCAAAAATCTTATGGAGCACTGGTTTACGAAGATCGCAACCTACCAAAGCCACACGCTGCCCAGATTGGGCTAAGGCGACGGCAAGATTGGCCGAGATGGTTGATTTGCCATCGCCAGGTCCGACACTTGTGATCAGTATGGTCTTAACCTGGTGATCGGGACTGATAAATCGAAGATTCGTTCTTAGTGTACGAAAAGCCTCGCTACCAACTGCTTTTGGATCACCGTGGACTATCAGGTGGTGCTCCTGATCTGCCCCATTTCTCCAGAATTTATGCACTAAACCCACGTCCTTTTCTTCTGGTGGAGTGTCTATTGCGCCCATTCTCCACAACATTGAGATCTGGAATCTGGCCAAGAACTGGTAGTCCAAGCTGGCGCTCCACGTCTTCCTTGGTCTTGATCGTATTGTCAACAAACTCTAAGAGGAAGGCCAAGCCCACTCCTAAGAACATACCAAGCACCGCACCGATCGCGATATTTAGCTTAATCCGAGGTTTGACTGGATTTTCGGGCACCACTGCTGCATCAATCACCTGAACGTCTGCAGTCTGCATGGCCTCCGCGATCCGCATTTCCTCATTACGAGTGAGAAGCATTACATAGAGCTCCTCAAGGACCTTCGCCTCACGGGTTAGTCTGGCTAGTTCAAGCTCCTTAGCGGGTAAATGACTGAGCCTACCCTCATACTCTTTAATTAAATTTTCCAGAGCGTTCTCCCGGGCATCCAAGGCCATCAGTTCTACTTCTTGGCTGATGATACTAGCATATAAGTCTCTGTGTACAGGATTTATGGTGCGGGTCTCTGTACCCACAACACGCTCTATCTGCTCGGTGAGTTTCGCCTTCACATCATCGATCTCAGCTTGTAAAGAGATGATGGATGGGTGATTCGTCGTATAACGCTCCTTCGCACCAGAGAGGGAGATTTCTAGATCAGCTAAGCGAGAACGATACTGCGTGACAAAGGGATTTTCGCTGATCGTTGTAGATGAAATCATGGTCTCCTCTTGACCAGCTAATTGCCTTCTGGCCTGCTCAATTCGCTCATTGATCTCTGTCTTTTGAATGCGTACCTGACCGAGATTGGCCTCAAGAGACGCTAGCTGATTAATACCCGCGATAGTCTCTTGGGAAGGAGCGATGGAGCCCTCTGTTTCGCGAAAAGTACGCAACTGTTCCTCCGCGAGATGAAGGTTCTCCGATACGGTGAGGAGCTGAGATTCAATGAATTCTCTTGCACTCCGTCTATCCTCCTGTTTATAAAGAAGATTCCACTCCGTAAAAACCTCTGTTAAGGTATTAACGAAACGTTGGGCCTGCTCAGGATCGGGAGATTGCATACTTATCTTCAAGACATCCGTACCTTGGACAGGTTGAATCGTCAGCATCTTATCGAGGCTACTAAAACCGACCTCCTCCATCCCCACCTGGGAACGGACTTGGCCTAAAATACTGCGACTCTTCATAATTTGAATGTAGTTCTGCGTAGTACTACTACTTCCCACGCCCGACATACCCTCAAAGAGCATGGACTGCATTGTCGCACCCGTATCCCGCACGATCAATGTAGTGGATGCCTCATAAATGGGCGTAGATGTGAAGCTATAAACGGCCACGCCGAGTACAGTGACGAGGAAAACTACAGCAATGAGTTTGCGTCTTTTGACGATTATGTCCCAATATTCTCGTAGATCCATTTCTTCCATTTCCAATGTCGTCACCTCCTACCATTCAAAGAAAATGTTCGTTATTGCGTTCTTAAACGAGCTAATCGCACCCACAAATCCGAAGATCTTAGTCCAGTCAGGCTTACTCGTCTCCGGAATGTAAATGATATCTCCCGCTTGTAAGAGAGGATTCTCGTTGGCGTCACCAGTAAAGAGCACCTTGTCTTGTCCCATTGCTACGATATCGGAGCCCTCGATGGAACCATCACGATAGATACCAACATTTTCGAGAGCTGCCCGTTCCACCGGCCCACCAGCTAGAGCAATGGCATCCATCACGCGGGCACCTACAGGTAGACTGTATACGCCGGGGTTTTTCACCATACCCAGAACCAAGATCTGACTCTTGGAAGCAGGTACGTAAACCACATCGCCGCCGACTAAGGGTAGATTATGGTCACTTTGGGCCATCATCAAGCTAGAATAGCTCACTTCCCAAACCCTCTCTTGCACCCCATCTTGTCGCGTGACAACAACTTGCTCCGTGCCTAGATTGGATTTTAAACCGCCGGCTAAAGCCAAAACATCCAAGAGTTTACCCTCTTGTGGCAAAGTATAAGCGCCGGCTCGAACCACATCACCAAAGACCAGAACCATGCGACTCGATTCGGGGACCGTGATAATCTCGCCACCACTTAGGGTCTTGTTTTCAATCGCTCCTGTACGCAAGTCGAGATTGATCGATTCTGTGATCACACCTTCGGCCGTCTCCCGAGTGACCACTACCTTAGCTGGTTCTGCATCAACCGTGAAGCCACCGGCTCTGCCTATCAGATCCATCAATGTTTGCCCTTTACTAAATTCATAGTAGCCAGGTTGACGAACTTGACCTAAGACAAGGACACTACGATCGCTTCTAGGCACCATGATCACATCGCCGCCTTGAAGTTGGCGATCGGAGGCTAAGAAACGGTCTTCTAGCAACAGACTAAAGTCAATGACCTCAATTTCAGGTCCCTGTTCGGTCATTCTAGTTAAGGATACCTGCTCATCGTTGGCCCTGTCAGAAAAACCACCAGCTAGCATAATGGCATCCAATAGCCCATCACCAGATTTAAACTGATAGTAACCAGGTTGCTTTACTTCACCTAAGACCATGACTCCTCGCTCAGCCCTAGGCACCATGATCACATCGCCGCCTTGAAGTTGGCGATCGAAAGCTAAGAAACGGTCTTCTAGCAACAGACTAAAGTCAATGACCTCTATTTCAGGTCCCTGTTCGGTCATTCTAGTTACGGATACCTGCTCATCGTTGGCCCTGTCAGAAAAACCGCCGGCGAGCATAATGGCATCCAATAGCCCATCACCAGATTTAAACTGGTAGTAGCCAGGTTGCTTTACTTCACCTATGACCAGGACTCCTCGCTCAGCCCTAGGCACGATGATCACATCGCCACCTTGCAGAGGTAGGTTATCCGCTAAATAACGGTTATTCATAAGTGCGAGAAAGTCAAACATGATAATCTCAGTACCTTCCGGGCTCTGTCTGCTGAGGGAGACCTCTTCCTCAAGGGCCTGATTGGTTAAACCACCGGCTAAGGCTATGGCATCAAGCAAACGATCGCCACTGCGGAACTGGTAGTATCCGGGATTGCGTACCTCGCCCAAGACTAAGACCTGACGGCGACCTTCGCCAACATAGACTACATCTCCCGGTTGGATCTTCTCATTTTGTAGACCCAGACGTTCCAATGCACCTAGGTCGATAGTGGTCACGGCGCCGTTTCTCGTTAGGGTCAACTCATCACCGGCCCGATCCGAGGGACCACCGGCCTCAGCTAAGAGATCCAGTAACCTGGTATGTTCTTGGACCACATAGGCTCCAGGGACACGCACTTCGCCCAGAACCAAAGCGTTTTGATAACCATCGGGAACGAAGATTAGATCGTCGGCAGACAAAAGGGGATTCTCTCCGCCTTGACGCCCTTTGAGTCCTGGTTCTGCATTCACGATCAGGACCTCTTGCTTTTGGTCATCGTTTCGGGTGATGGCTACTTGGGAGGCATCTCCCGAAGCTAAGACACCGCCTGCTTGAGCCAGAATTTCAATCAGATGCGTTTCACTATGTAAAGTATAGATTCCAGGTGTGCGGACAGCACCAAAAACCATCACTTGCTTCTTTTTGGGGACAAAAACCACATCGTTGGCCTGGATTTTTACCGGTCTGCTACCTCCGGCCAGGAAATCTTGGACATTGACCACCTGCTCCTGGGGATCTCCCTCGGCTTGGCGGGTAATGACCACATGTTCAAGATCAGCAGAGTCGAGGGCTCCACCGGCTAAAGCCAGTAGATCTAAGATATCTAGGCCATTGCCGAGATCATAACTGGTTGGCTGACGGACCTCACCAAAAATCGTGGCCCGACCTGCCGGGGGAACGAAGATTGTATCTGTGCTTGCAATCAGAGGATTGTGGGCTAGGTTGCCTGTTTCAAAGAACTGATTCACATCAACCGTCATCACCTGGGTTTCTTCTTGACCTGAAGCAGCCAAGGAATAGCGGGTGATGGTAACACTGCTTAGATCGGCTGTGCCACTCGGTCCCCCGGCCAAGGCCAGAATATCTAATAAGCGAGACCCCGCCTTTGGCTGGTAATAACCTGCCGTGCGGACTTCGCCAAGCACCTGTACCTGTAGTGACCTAAACTGGCTGACAATGACTGTCACCTGTGGATTAATGACGAACTCTCCTAAAATCCCTTGAATCTCGGCGCTCAGTTGACGGGGAGTCTTGTCCACCGCCCAAATATCCCCGACTAGTGGGAAGGTAACAAAACCATCAGGCCGAATCGTCACCTCGGTCGTTAACTCTGTATGTCCCCACACTGTTATGCGTAATACATCACCGACCCCCAACAGATACTCGCTTGCCTGAATCGGGGTTGTCCATGTGAGAATCACGAGTAATAGTGATAGTGACAACAATAGTCCACAGGCTAATACACCTTCTCTTAAGCTTTTCATCCTGCTATGACACCTCAGATCAATAATTGATGACTCAATCATACCTAGTCCATACATACGAAGAACCGAGGAACCTAAGGAACCGCGGTTCTCCAAATCACCATACTCTCAAACCCTACTGATTGAGTGCCGGCCTAAAGTAAAAGCCCAGGGTTGGCACTGCCCTCGTCGTTTCCACATAGAACTGTGTGTTCGCTTCAATCTGAACATCTTTGCCGCGAATAAAGTAACCACTCACCAGGCCTACTGGACCAAGCAAGATAATGCCGGCCATACTAGCACCTGCCGCGAGTTCTAGAGAACGATTTCGTTCCGTAGCCTTCTCGTCAACCTTAAGGGGAATCTGTGTACCATCAAGAGCTGTAATCCTGCCAAAGTCCAGGACGATTCGACCATCCTTACCAAGACGCGCCGCGGCTGTTACCTCGGTTACAGTGGCTCGGCCACTAGAACCCACGGGAATGACAACTCGGCCACCCACCATAACATCCTCAACAACCTGGTATGGAACGGTGTCTCCGACCTGCGCGTTACTTGAACTGACGGAGCGCGAAAGCGCTACTTTCACCAAGGTCTCCGCAGGTAGAGCAATCTGCTGAACATCTAGGTTAGTCGTACCCCAAACGTCTAGCATGAGGCGTTCGGCACGCTCAGAGATGTTCCCTGGCTGGCCTGCACCATACAAGACCAGTTCAAGGTTATCTAGCCTTTCGACCATGGGTTTTTCCCCAGTCAAGGTAGCGGAGAATCCCCATTCGGCGAGGTTTAACAACAATTGCAGACCGCCATCTCCTTCAGAGTCCTGCAGGAAACTGAGGACGCGGTCGATGCGCATCAGGACTGCACCTTCTTGTACCCTACCATAGATATCCATCTCGACCTTTTCAATTCGCTCTAATAATGATCCTTCTTGTGAATTGCCATAGAGCATCTCTTCTACAATGACCAGCGACCCCAGTGGAGTGACATTGGCCGCTACGGAAGGTGACACCACAGGAAGGACAAGGGTGAGAACTAACATTACAGCAAGAATCCGAGCAAACATCTTTTTCATTATTCAACCCTCCAAATTTAGAACTTAATAGAAAAGGCGGCCTCCGCTTCCGTTCCAGGTTCCATATTACTAAAATCAATAAACCTGTAGTTGAAGCGCAAGGAACTATCATTCTTAAAATCATATTTCAAGCCCAATTCGGCCTCACTTTTACTCATAGTTACTTCCTCGTTGGACAAGGAATTTCCTCCTAGATTTGCAGAATTCCATTCCTGCGTCATGCCTAAATGAACTTGCCCCCGGTTAATGGGAACCACCACACCCAACGAAGTGACCAATGGTGTGTCTTCGTCAGAGTTTTCGACGCTTTCTCTCCGGCTCACTCCTGCATTAAGGGTAAATAGATCAGACCAATCCCAAGTTAGACCCAGGGAGGCACTGGTTGCTTTGGGCACCAGTAGTTCCCGATCAACACTTAAAT
>JAAYOK010000145.1 GCA_012520355.1 Bacillota bacterium
AGTCATCGTCCGTATTATGCTGGATTTTTTGTTCCTACGGATGCAGGCATTCACAGACCCACTGGCAGTTATATTCGAGAATATGATGTTGTGGGGATCGTGGAAAGCTGGGATGACGAGACGCAAGAGGCAGTTGTTGCAGTACGCAACCGGCTCAGCCTGGGCGAAGAGGTCGAGATTATGCAGCCGAAGGGTGTTGTTTTGACCCATACCATAACGAAAATGAGCCATATAGAGACGGACGAGGAGCTTTCAGAGGCTCATGCTAATTATACGGTACGGATTCCCATGGATGCAGTTAAACCATACTCCATGTTACGAGTGAGACGAGATTAAAGGAAAAGCCGAGGACTGGCAGGAAACGTAGTTCTCGGCTTTTTTGAAAGGGTGCTGACATGGCCGCTTGGCAAGTTGGAGAAGAACATATTCTGGATATAACAGGCCTAACACATGAGGCGTCGGGAGTCGGACGAGTAGACGGGCGCGCTTTGTTCGTGCCTGAAACGATTCCTGGCGATCGAGTCAAGGTGCGCCTGGTTCACCTGAAAGAACGTTTCGGCTATGCTCAACTCGTGGATTTGATCGAGCCCTCCGTTGATCGCCGCCCTCGTAGTTGCCCTCATGCTGCGACTTGTGGTGGTTGCCAGTTGCAGCATATGGACTATGGAGCACAGCTTCGGTGGAAGAGGGAGCAAGTGGCCGATGCCATGGAACGAATCGGCAAACTTGATGTAGAGGTCTTGCCTGTGCTGGGGATGGCTGAGCCATACCACTATCGAAATAAGGCGCAGTTGCCCTTGGGGACGCAGCAAGGCGAACTTGTGATGGGCTTTTTCCAAAAGGGTAGTCATGCTATTGTGGATCTTCACACCTGTGAAATCCAGCACCCCCTCACCACTAAGCTGGCCTTGTCTGTGAAGCGCGTTGTACAAGACCTTGGCATCGAACCCTACGATGAAGTAAACCATAGGGGTGTACTGCGCCATGCCGTGATCAGGGTTAGTTTCTCCGAGGAAAAACTGATGTTGCTATTGGTGACTCGTACGCCAAACCTACCCGCTCAAGACGAACTCCTTGCCCAACTTCTGAAGGATGTTCCGGAGCTTGTCAGCGTGGCCCATAGTGTCAATCCCCGCGTTACCAATGCGATTCTCGGGCCGGAGACCAAGGTTATTTGGGGCGAGTCCTATCTCATGGATTCCATCGGGCACCTGCGCTATGCCATTTCTCCAGGCTCCTTCTTTCAGGTGAATCCAATCCAAACCAGGGTGCTCTACGACTTGGTCCGAGAGCGAATGGAGCTTACGGGCCATGAAAGGATTTTGGACCTCTACTGCGGGGCAGGAACCATTGGGCTTTATCTAGCCTCTGAGGCTCGAGAAGTCATTGGGGTTGAGACATTTGCCGGCGCCGTAGAAG
This sequence comes from Bacillota bacterium, assembly GCA_012520355.1. Taxonomy (GTDB): domain Bacteria; phylum Bacillota; class Limnochordia; order Darwinibacteriales; family Darwinibacteriaceae; genus UBA5420. Next base: position 1,420 of record JAAYOK010000145.1, read on the forward strand.
ACGCCCGCTATAATGCCAGGCTCAATGGAATTAAAGGTGCTCGGTTTCACGTAGGAAAGGCGGAGGAATTGCTACCGAAATTAATGCAGAAGCATAAAGGGATTGATGGTGTGATCGTAGATCCCCCTCGCAAAGGCTGTGACCCCTCTCTTCTTGAAACCCTTGTGACGTTCAAGGTACCCCGTATCTGCTATGTGTCCTGTAATCCATCAACGTTGGCTCGGGACTTAAGCTATCTCGCAGACCAAGACTACAAGATAGGACCGATTCAGCCAGTAGACATGTTCCCTTGGACTAGGCATGTTGAGTGTGTGGTGTTGATGTCG
>JAAYOK010000146.1 GCA_012520355.1 Bacillota bacterium
ACGAAGAGCTACCAATCAGCGTAATGATTGGGGATGTGAATGGTCTTAAGATTATCAATGACTCCATGGGGCATCAAAAAGGCGATCAGTTGCTTAAGGATGTAGCCTCCCTGTTTTTGGCGGTAGCTCGTCCTGGTGATGTGGTTGTTCGTTGGGGTGGCGATGAATTCCTCATGGTCTTACCCAAGACCACCTCCCTTGAGGCTCAAGCCCTGTCGTCAGAGATCACCAGGCGTTGTAGGGTGGTCAGGGAAGTTGGTTTGGTTCCCAGCATTGCTTTAGGCACTGCCACCAAGACCGAGCAGGGAGAAAGCCTGTCGGATGTTTTCCGGCGAGGAGAAACCAACATGTACCAGCGGAAACTGAGTAGTTCCCAAAGCCGCAGAAGCGCCTTGGTGTTGTCCTTACAACAGGCCTTGGCGGAGAAGAGTCATGAGACGGAAGAGCATGCACGTAATTTGCAGAAGCTGGCCGTTAATCTAGCTAAGAAGATCGGATTATCTGATGGGGAAGTCGTCACCACATCCTTGGTTGCTTTGCTCCATGACATTGGAAAGATAGCCATTAGCGAGACCATTCTGAACAAACCAGCCCCGTTAACGGAAGAGGAGTGGCAGGTCATGAAGGGGCATTGTGCGATCGGCTATCGGATTGTCTCCTCATCGCCAGATCTACTGGATGTGGCCGAAGGTGTCCTCTATCATCATGAACGCTGGGACGGCCAGGGATACCCCCATGGGCTTTCAGGTGCGGCCATCCCGGTTGCGGCTCGGATCGTAGCTTTAGCCGATGCCTTTGATGCCATGACAACGGATCGTCCGTATCGCAAGGCCTTGAGCCGCATAGATGCTATGGACGAAATTGCCCAGCGGGCAGGAAGCCAATTTGATCCGGTGTTGGCACGTGAGTTTTTGCTTCTGCTCCAACAAGACCCGGCGGGACAAGCTTCAATTGACCAATAAGTGGTGGCTTTTCCCATTGTAATTTGGTAGAATAGTCCTAGTTTGTGAGTTCTAGTTGACAAGGGCAAACTACTCGAAAGGGTAGGACGCAAAGCCATGGGTCTAAGGTCATTGACTATGATCGTCCGGTTGCCGCAAGAGAAGGATTGAGCATCGAGAGTTCGTTGTCGTGTGTTCTTTGCTCGGGCGTGGTACTTCATGGACAGACCTTCCCCCAAGTCTTTACTGCAACGAGATCAGGAGGATGAATTGACATGAAGTTTCTTAGAAGGTTCAACACGCTCAGGGTTAAACTCATCGTTGTCCCCTTATTGCTGTTATTCATTGCCATCCTTGCGTTAGCGGCTAGTACATATGGGTTGGTACAAAGAAATCTGATTCGAGAGATGCAGCGCCTAGGGATGGAACTTGCAGAGCAGGCTTTAGTTCGAATCCAAGAGAGTAACAATGCCCTAACCACCATTGAAATGGTGCAAGATCGCGGAGTCTTAGGTACAGCTCGCACTGCGATTACCAATCGGATCATGTTGAACAACAACTTCTTGACACAGCTTGCAGTAGATAATGAAGTGGATGCAATCTACTGGTATAATGCAGACGCGAGAATTATGTATTCTGCTTTTGAACTTGATTTGGGCTGGGTGGCACCGCCTACCAATCCGATCCACACCTTTATTGCATCGGGGCAAGACGAGTGGATTGAGGGGATCCGTCAAGCCGAAGGATCTGAGGACTATTTCAAGTATGGTTATGCTCGGGGGCCACAGGGACAAATCGTTCAAGTGGGTGTCCTGGCCAACAATGTCCACGAGCTAACGGATCAGTTCAGTTATCAAACGGTGGTGGAAGATTTGGCCACCGCTGATTCCATTGTCTATGCCGCCATCATTGATAAGAACCTGGTTAATATCGCCCACAGCGTGCCAGAACGTCTAGGAACTACCATCATGGATGAAGGTAGAGTCGGGGCAACCTTAGGAGGGCACGAGTATTCTGCGGAATATTACTACGCCTTAGGAGACGTCATCGTCTATGACATCCTACTTCCACTCATGATTGACGGCGAACACATGGGGGCTATCAACATCGCCTTGTCTATGGAGGATGTTTACGCGGCAGTTCGTGAGGTTCTGACCAACATTATCATCATCGGCATCATTGCCCTTATTCTTCTTGGAGGAATCTTGCTCTTCGTTTCGCTTGGAATTGCAAATTCTCTGAAGGCGAACCAACTTCAGCTCTCCAAGATGGCTGAAGGAGACTTTAGCACAGAGTGCGATGCCAAGTACCTAAATCGACAAGATGAGTTGGGCGAAATGGCCCGGGCTGTTGAGCACACCCAAGCCTCCATCAGAGACGTCCTCAATGAACTAGCTCAAACCGCGCTGAGTATGGCTAGCACCAGTCAAGAACTGTCGGCCTCCACTGAAGAGACGAGTGCATCCATTGAAGAGGTAGCCAGTACCAGCAATGAGTTTGCTTCCACTGTGGAGCAGATGAACAACAGTTCTCAGATGATGGTAAGTTCAGCTCGGCAGATCCTTGAGTCGACAACGACAGGTAGTCAAGGAGTGGCGGAGGCCATTACTAGTACAGAAACGTTGAAGGGAGTCATGCGGGAGATTGCTGATACGGTGGCAAATCTCGGTAAACAGTCCCATGAAATTGGTGAGATCGTAGAAGTGATTACAGGTATTGCAGATCAAACCAATCTCTTGGCCCTCAACGCTGCCATCGAAGCTGCCCGTGCAGGAGAACATGGCCGAGGTTTTGCCGTTGTGGCTGATGAAGTCCGCAACCTAGCTGAGCAGTCAGCTAACTCTACGACCCGGATTATCGATTTGATCCGCAATATTCAAGAGGAGACCCAGCGCACGATTGGGGGTATCGATCAAGGGGCCCAACAAGCGGACGCCAATGCTCAAATTGTGGGCAGAACCGGTACTTTGATGAATGAGATTATCGATGCGGTCAATGGCATCATTGCCCAAATTGAGGAACTCACCGGGGGAATAACCGAGATTCATACTGGCAGCCACGAGATGGCCGCAACCACGGAGGAGCAGTCGGCTTCCATTGATAGTATAGCAGCATCTGCGCAGAATTTGAGCAATATGTCGGAGCGTTTGCAAAATATGGTTGCTCAGTTTAAATTGAAGTAGTCTATCCCCAGAAATACGTCATAGCCCCAATGGATTCGCTCTGTTGGGGCTTTTCCATTACCTTAGGTCCATGCTCAGGCTGACTGACCCACGGAGACAATCGCTCATTTACTAATGAGTCATTGTCTCTTTTTTTCTACTTATCGCACTTGATTTTACACAAATAGCCCTAGACAATACGGATTTAACATGGTAATATGATTACAGATAATATCAGACCTCTACGGTTACTTGATTACCCAGACTAAGACTAGGGTTGCGGATATCACACAGGATGGGGGATGATGCTTTGCAACGAATCCAGTTGGGAGAAGTCGTGGAGTCAGGTGCCATCGCGCTTGGCTGCATGCGAATGGCAGATGTGGAAATCGGGGATGCAGAAGCCCTCGTAAAGACGGCCTTCGATCAAGGGATTGATCTTTTCGATCATGCGGATATTTACGGTGAGGGCGCATCAGAAGTAGTTTTTGGCCAAGTCCTGAAGCGTAACCCGGGGCTACGGGACAAGCTCCTGATACAAGGCAAGTGTAGCATTCGGCAGGGATTCTACGACGCATCGGCCGATCACATTCTCCGTTCCGTCGATTTGAGTCTCCAGCGTCTAGGTGTGGAGAAGCTGGACCTGCTTCTGCTCCATAGACCAGATACACTCATAGAGCCTGAAGAAGTGGCAGAAGCCTTTACCACTCTGCAAAGAACAGGCAAAGTCTCGTATTTTGGTGTGAGTAACTATAATTCTGGGCAGATTGCCTTGTTGCAAAAGTATGTGGAACAAAAGTTGATCGTTAATCAACTACAGTTCTCTTTAGCTCATACGCCGCTGATTGACAGCGGAATTAATGTTAATGTTCACAGTAATCACGCTTCAGATTTAGCGGGTCAAACGTTAGAGTATTGCCGTTTGCATGACATTACGATCCAAGCATGGTCACCGCTGCAGTATGGCATGTTTGCAGGGGTCTTTCTGGGAAGCCCCAAGTATGAGGAGTTGAACCAGGAAATTCAGGTGTTAGCGGATCAGTATTCCGTACCGAATTCGGCCATTGCAATCGCCTGGATCATGCGGCATCCAGCCAATATGCAGACCATTGTCGGTACCACGAATAGGGAGCGCCTACGTGACATTTGTGCTGCTTCTAGGGTCCGCCTGA
>JAAYOK010000147.1 GCA_012520355.1 Bacillota bacterium
CTCGGATGGCCGCTAACGTGAAGGTTCAAGAGGGTGATGATCCGGCCGAGGACGTTAATGTACTGATGACAGAGTACGAACGGCTCATGACTCAGCTGGAAGAGCTGATTGTCAGAATCAACAAAACCAATCATGCAATTGACTTCGAAGATGGAACCATCGCAGATGCCATCGCTAAGCGGGATGCTCTCAAAGCTAAGATTCGGGTTTTCCGAAACCTCCAGGAAGAAGCTTCTGTCACCTATGATCGCTATAGCACAAAAGAAATTCGCTTAGTGCGCTGCGTTGATGTGAGGGAGTTACAGAAGAAAATCGATGGTTTGGCTAAAGCCTATCGAGAGCTTGATACGAAGCTGCAAGGTCTAAACTGGACTGTAGATTTATTGTAGAACATGGGGAGGTAGAACGTTAAAAGATGCGGCACTTGGCCCCACAAGAGGGGCGATACAAATATCTTACCGGAGCAGGTCTCGGGTGGAGACTTTCTATAAGAATCACCGCCAAGACTGTGAAGGCTTAGATGTAAAGGCTTAAAGTTAGCACCAGTGCCGATTTTGATGTTCGAGGGTGGGAAAGGGGCTAAACATTTAGAGCTGCGATTGGGATCACCAAGGTCGTGGCTCTATCTGTCTATTCTAGTAAGGCTTGGGGGAGGTGGTCTGATGGAAGTCATCATTCACCGGGGGATGAGGCAGATCGGAGGCTGTGTCACCGAAGTGCGTACAGCCGAAACCCGGCTGATTATAGATTTTGGCTCTGATCTTCCTGCGGAAGATGGTACATTTCCCGAGGAGCCCCTCTTGCTCGAAGGCGTGAATTGGGGCGCACCAGGCTATGATGCCGTCTTATTTAGTCATTACCACGCAGATCATGTGGGGCGGATCCAAGAAATTCTGCCTGGTGTTCCTTGTTATATGGGTTCCATTACGAAGGAAGTGCTGCGCATCCTCAAACGATGGCTTAAATCTGATGATCTACCTTATATTGAACAAGCAAGTACCTTTACTCCATTACAACCTTTTTTCGTTGGAGATATCAAAATTACACCCATACCAGCAGATCATTCCGCTTATGATGCCTATATGTTTTTGTTAGAAGCAGCTGGGCAGAAAATTCTACATACAGGCGATTTTCGGCTGCACGGCTTTCGTGGCCCCTCCACCGAATCAATCATTACACGCTATGTTGGCAGTGTAGATCTTCTGATTACGGAAGGAACTCTACTCGGCCGTTCTGCCGCTCCCTTAAGTGAGTTTGCTGTTCAAGAGCAAATGAAAGAGCTATTGTGCCAATATAGGTATGTGTTTGTGCTTTGTTCGTCCACAAACATCGACCGTTTAGCCATGGTATGTAATAACACACCTAGGGGGCGGTACTTTGTTTGTGACTCCTATCAAAGAGAGATTTTTGCTCTGATTCGGGAGCGAAGTAAGTCTCGTTACTATGGGTTTCATAAGGCTTTAGTCTATGGTGAGAACCTAGCTTTGGATCGCGGTTTTGTGATGCCGGTCCGGAAGGGCCCTTTCTTCAAAGCGGTTATGGAGAAGTATGTAGAGCGGCCAGAGGCTCTTTTGATTTATTCCATGTGGGATGGCTATTTGGCTGGGCGCGACCTGGAGCTCTTGGACTTTGTGAAGCCCTTTATGGACCTTGGTAAGATGGAGTTTGTTCACAGTTCTGGCCATGCCAGTTTGGAGGATATAAAAAGGTTAGTCGAGTGGACCCGTCCACGGCAGGTTCTTCCTATTCACACTGAAGCTCCAGAGGCTCTGGAGGGGGTAGGGGCGGAGCTTATCTCTTTGCCAGATGGAGGCGTCTTAAGTCTTTAAATTTCAGGATTTCAGAGAGGAGAAAGAATATGCTGAAGCAAGAGTTTATGGATGTTGTTGTTGACGCAAGATCTCTGTTGCAACAGGAACAAGCTGAGTGGAGTGGTCACTGGGCGGGATATGCCCAAGCAATTACTGGAAACCAGGGTTTTATTCGCTCTGTCCGCGGATCCTTTCGTGAGTGGAAACCACTTCGGGTGTACCTAAACACGGCCCAAGCCAAGAATGCAAAGAAATCGGTGAAGTTCGACCTACGGTACCTCGGTCAGACCATCGCCGTATTGACGGTAAAAGAAGGGGAACGTAAGCTCAGCACGAAGGTGAAGAATAATGAGATCTACCTTTATGAAACAAACATGCGAGATTTCGGCTGTGACCTTCGACTAGATGACGTGGATTGGGATAGTAAAGAGGGGAGCGCCTTTAGAACGTTCTTTAGAGACAGGCAGGGACCTCGTAATGATGCGGGTAAGGCCAAAAACGAAGAGCATCGGTTGGAAGAGCTTTGGATCACAGAACTTTTGGATAAGGATAACAAGAAGCTGCCCAATGTCCAAGCGGTGAAAATTGGAAATGTTCGCTTTGCCATGAAAACCCCCCTCAGTGCCAGCAAGCCAAAGGAGCTAAAATACTCAGGTGTGAAGGGCGGCGGTATCGACATTCTAGCTAGGGGTGGCATCGGCGCAAACACTTCACTTTGTATTCTAGAGTTGAAGGCTGAGAACAATAAACCACAGGCTTCAGTTGATGCATTAAAGCAGGCTGTGGCCTATGCTACATTTATCCGGGAACTACTGCGGAGTGAATCTGGTGCCATATGGTGGCGTCTGTTCGGATTTACAAGGGAAGTACCCCAGAATCTAGTTCTGCATGCAGCCTGTGTGCTGCCATCAAGCGACTATAACCTTGCTTTCCAGGATGTGGAACTAGAGATCGATGACGATAGAATTAAGTTGCACTATGTCTACTTCACAGAGGAAAACAACCAAATCAGAGACGTTACTACTTCCCTCAAGTGGTAAAAAGATGACGAATATAGAGAAC
>JAAYOK010000148.1 GCA_012520355.1 Bacillota bacterium
ATACCATAGACGGCTCCGAGAAAGTGCGACTTATCAATGATATCTTTACCGCCACAGCCTACCACAATATTCTTCGTGTAATTGGCCATCCCCACCACCTCATGGGGAACCACTTGCCCAATGGAGAGGATGAGATCATAACCACCATCGAGGATCTCCCGATTAATATCCACAGTAATGGAATAGTCCACCAGACCGCCGGACACTTTCTTCACAAATCTACCTGGGACAACACCCACTGTCTTAACATCAGTGCGCCAATTATGATCGAGATAGGCGCTGGCTGGTAGTTCGGGCCCAAAAATCCTCTGTTTTTCTTCCCAGGTCATGGGTACATGGGTTCCCAGGGCTGGCAGAATCTTGACCTTTGCCGGTTGGAGCATGTGGAAAAGCATGTTGGTGATGGGTCCAGCCATACTATGTGCTCGGGTTCCATCGGGGGGAATTAAGAGTACCCGTTTGAGGTCCATCTTACATCCAGCGAGCCAAGCAGCAAGTTCCTGTTCCATCGCTTCTCTGTTAATGGGTCCATCCACGAAAAAACGACTTTCCATTCCTTACACCACCCTCTCCTTGATCTGGCCTGATTTTATACTCCCGAAAAGGAAGAGAAGCCACCATCCACTGGCACCACAATTCCTGTCACAAAGCGACTGGCATCGGAGACAAGCCAAAGCGCCGTACCCACTAAATCAGCTGGTTCACCAAAACGACCCATGGGTGTATGTTCCAAAATGGTCTTACCCCGAGGCGTTAACTCACCGGTTTGTTCGTCCGTGAGTAAGTAACGGTTCTGTTCTGTCAAGAAGAACCCTGGAGCCAGCGCGTTAACCCGGATGTTGGCAGAATAATTCTTATTAAAGTGAACGGCGAGCCACTGGGTGAGATTGTTAATCGCTGCCTTGGCCGCGCCATAACCCACCACATTGGTTAAAGGTTGGAGGGAAGCCATGGAAGAAATATTGAGGATCACGCCTTCTTTTTTCTGGGCCAAGACTTCCCCAAATACCTGGCTCGGTAGGAGGGTGCCCATGAAGTTCAGCCGCATCACCCAATCTAAATCTTCCTCTGGTAAGTCAAAAAAGGACCGACTGGGGCTGGTGGTAGCCGAAGGACGATTGCCTCCTGCCCCATTGATCAAAATATCGATGGTGCCGTACTTGGCCAAGACCTCATCCCGGGCCCTGAGCAGATCTTCTTGCTTACAGACATCGCAGAGAATACCGATGGCATCTCCCTCTTTGGCCAAAATACCATTCACCACCTGATCCCGCTTCTTCGGATCGCGACCCAGAACTGCAACCTTTGCTCCGGCCTGGGCCAAGCCCCAGGAGAGTTCAGCTCCTAAGACACCAGTTCCACCAGAGATAACAACAACCTTGCCGGTCAAGTCAAATAAACTATGCATCGTACTCCTCCTTATTCTAGTCGTACTACCATTTTCCGTCTTAGTTGCGTCACGCAACTTAATTGGCGAAAAAATAGTGGTCATCACAAAACCACGTCAATCTATACTTATCCCATGGCCCATCCATTGGATTTCGGCAACTCAAAGATATCTTGAAGCAACAAGGTGGCTGCGCCAAGCGTCACAGAATCCTTCCCTAAGCCTAAGGGTTCTAACCTGAGATGGCTTTTCAGGGGCTGAAAGACCTGAACTTCAACGGTTTCCCGCACTTTGGGTAAGATATAATCGAGCACGGGATAGATATCCCCGCCAATTAAAACCTTCGCAGGATTAAGAATGTTTATGGTGTAGGAAAGCGCCAATCCTAGATGGGCGGCCCCTTCTTCCCAAAGCCGAAGTGCTGTAGGCTCCTGGGCTAGAGTCGCCTCACAGAGCTCCTCAAAGCTCAGCAAATCAGGATCTCCCTTGGCAAAGGCCTTCAATCCTTCTGCTTCGCCTTGCTTGATGAAATCCCTGCCCCTCCGCAAAATTGCCTCGGTGGAAGCTACTGTTTCTAAACAACCGAAATTACCACACTTACAGCGTGGGCCACCAGGTAAGACCGTTAGATGCCCGATTTCACCCGCGCTATAATCTGTTCCAGGAAACAAGCGTCCCCCAAGAATGATACCAGAGCCGATGGTGGACCCCACTTTTACCGCTAGGACATTCTCCACTGCTTGCCCATTGCCAAACCACCATTCTCCCAAAGCCATGGCATTGGCATTGTTGTCCATGCTCACAGGGAGGTTATACTTACTCTCAATATTTGTCACTAAAGGCTCGTCGCGCCATTCAATCGCAGGGGCAAAGACGCTGATCCCTTGATCGCTATTGACAATGCCATGCATGGCAACGCCAATACCACCAACATCAAAGCCTCTGGCTCGAACCTGGTTAAGAAGTGAATCAATGACAAAATAGACTTGTTCCATCACAGCCTCACGCCTGGAATCTAACAAGGGCACTTGCATGCGATCTGTGATCTGGGCCTTGAAGTTCGTCACCACTCCCGCCACAGTATTGGACTCAATGGCAATTCCCAAGATATGGACTGCATCAGCAACAAGCTCAAGCATCACCGGTTTACGCCCAAACTCAATATCACCTTCGCCACGTTCCTCCACGAATCCTTCTGCCAAAAGGGCCGAAACGATCCGAGTAATGGTGGAACGATGAAGGCCTGTCTGGCGGGCGATATCCGCCCGCGAAATAGAGCCAGCCCGCATAATATGGCCCAAGACTAATCTGGGACTATTTTCTTTCAAAACAGGTAGTTGATCTCGAATATCCATCTCTATCCCCCTAGCCTTACAGTAATTCGCCGCCCTAGGGAAAGACCCTGCTCAACCGCGCTAACAGTTAGCCTTTCACCGCGCCTGCAACTTGACCCGATTTCTGGTAGGTTTGCATGATCAGATAGAGAATGATGCTGGGGACAATAACCAAAGTCGTTCCTGACAAGACCACTTGCCAAGGCGTCGATAGTCCATCACTCACGGGAAGCATGGAAACGGAAACCATGAGGGTATACTTCGAGCTATCACGCAAATAGAGGAGCGGCCAGAAGTAGTCATTCCAGCGGGCAATAATCGTAATGGACGCCCAGGAGGCTAGAGCAGGTTTGACAATGGGAAGAACAACCTTCCGGTAGATACCAAACTCACTGCATCCGTCAATCCGTGCCGAGTCAATGATGGCATCGGGAACGTCCAACATGTATTGGCGCAAATAGAAAATACCGATGGCTGTAGCCATACGCGGAATGATTAAAGACCAGAGACTATTGACCAAACCAACCCTACGCATGATCACAAAGAGTGGAACCGCACCGGCCTCTGCTGAGATCATCATGGTGGCAATGACAAAGTAAAAGAGGGCATTACGGCCAGGGAAATTGAACTTGGCAAAAGCATAACCTGCTAGAGAACAGAAAAACAGGGTGGTCACAGTACCAACGATGGACGTAAAGCCGCTGTTCACTAGATTTGTCCAGATGGGAATCAGTTCAAAGAGCCGCTTGTAGTTGGCCAAAGTCGGAGTATGGATCCGAAGTGCGTTATATCCTGTAATGCTCTCTCCCACCTGCTTAAAGGAGATAATAGACATCCAAAGCACAGGGAAGAGACAGAAGGCCACGATGATGAGTAGCAATCCGTGAATTACATATCTGCGAAGCCTTTCTTTTGTCTGACAACTCATAACAAGCCCTCCCTCCTTAAATCTCACCGGTTCTGCGCCTGACCAGAAACTGGACCAGCGAAATACCAAGCAGAATTAGAATTAAGACCACACCTAGGGCCGAACCGTAACCGAGCTTAAAGTTCCCAAAGGCCGAAGTATACATCAGCTGAAAGAGGGAAGTATTCGAGGTTCCCGGTCCAGACAGAATATGAGACTCGTTGAAGATCCTCCAGGCATCCACGGTGATGGTGATAAAGCAGAAGAATAAGATATGATTCAAAAGTGGCAAGGTGATCCGGAGGAACTGTTGCCAACCCGAGGCCCCATCGACTGTAGCAGCTTCATAGTATTCATCGGAAATGTTTAAGAGTCCGGAGAAAATGATCATGGTAAACCAGGGAGTCAGGCGCCAAACAAACAAGATGACCACAGGGATCCAAGCATAGGCGCTCGATGTTAACCAGGGAATTCGGCTTCCCCCCAAAGATAAAATCACTTCATTCACCAAACCAGCATGCTCTTCAAAGAGCATCCGAAAAATCAAGCCCATGGCCACAGAAGCACAGACATAGGGAAGAAAGGTGGCGGTTCTAAAGAACTGTTTCGCCCGGAGCGCCTTGCTATTGAGGAGCATGGCGATTAAGAGGGACAAACCGATAATACCAATGGCCCCTACAATCCAATAGCGGAATGTGTTACGAACCGCATCGGAGAACATGTAGTCATTGAGCATCAACTGATAGTTTCTCCACCCAATCCAGCGCGGAGGCCTTAAGCCATTCCACTCCGTGAAGCTGTAATAGACAGTGGCAATGGTTGGAACGAGCTGAAAAACTAAGAACAAAATGAGATAGGGTGAGATAAATAAATAGGGATAGCGATGTTTTTTAAGCGTCTCCCACATAAAAATCCTCCTTTACCCTTCAGTTACTCGCCTAGGCAGCGATCTCCCGGCGCACCCAAGAGTGCGCCGGGAGTGTTACTTTCTTTAGGGCATATCTGCCTTACCAATACGGAGTTTAAGTTCTCGATCCATGTTTTTAATAGCTTGTTCCATGGTTTGCTCACCAGCAACATACTTCTCAATTTCCGCACTGATGATACCGTCGGCTTCATTGTCCTGCGGTGTGACAGTCATGTTCGGGGAAGGATTGGCCAAACCATCGGCCTCAGCCTTGCGGAAGGATTGTCCGCCGTAGAAAGCGGAAGGTTCTTGCCAGAAGGGATCCGCCAAGACGTCAAGGGCCACAGGGTTGGAATAAGGTCCGTTGAGTCTTTCCATCTCGGTTACCCAGGCGTTGCGTTCTTCTACGTTGGTAGAGAAGTCATACCACATATCCAAGAAGAGATCGACGTAGGTGTCATCGCCCTTATCTACGACACAGAAATACGTAGAGACAGGTGCGCCACCGGTACCGATTTCTGTAAAGATGGGTGCATTCATCACGCGCCAATCGCCCACGGTTTCGGTGAGGTTCTTGCGCAAGAACTCATCCCAAAAGGCTCCAATATAGAATGTGGCAATCTTACCTTGATCGGTTGCCTCATAAAGAGGTGGTTGCATCATGGTTGTTCTGTAGAGAAGCCCTTCGCTATGCAGTTGATCCAAAAATCCTAGGGCAAGCTTGGTTCCTTCATCTTCGCCGATAACGACATTACCCTTCTCATCCCAAATTCTAGCATTGGCTTGGGGCATCAAGCCACGACGACCCCAGTAACGCCAGGTATAGGTGGTGGGATCAATGTAGGAAAGGTAGACTTCCCCATTACTCCGTTCCTTCAAGAGACGTCCTGCTTCAAGATAGCCATCAAAGGTAGCCATCATGGCTGGGTCTATATCGTATTTTTCAAAAATTGCTGCGTTGTAAAACAGTAGTTGGGGACGAACTGCGTCAGGCAGAGCCCAGACACGTCCATCGATGGTAGCGTCAAGTACTGCACCTTGCACAAATTGATCCGCAATTGGCGTCCAATAGTCTGTCATATCCAGCAAAAGTCCCGCGTCAACCAAGTTCATGATGCCCACTGCATCAAGCATAATCACATCGGGCATGTCTTTGTAAGCTCCAGCAAGGTTATCCATGGCAATCTTTTGAACGCCAGCATGCATGGTTTCCATTTGCACCGTTTCCACATCAACATTAGGGGCAAAACGGTGGATGGAGGGCTGGTAAAACAGTTCCCTGAATTGAGGTTGGCCAGTGGAATAGATGAGGATCTTCCCATCGGGATAGGTCTTCTGGCCCAGAGCAGGAAAAGCAACCAGAACTACTAAGAGAAGTGCTAACAGAGTTAGCGAAATTGATTTCTTGTGCATTGTTGTGTCCTCCTTTTTTGTTCCTAATCCCCTTACGACAATACATCTCTATCGTCCTTACCTTAGTGGAGCTCCAAAGATCACCTCCTATCAATGAACCTGCCTCTAGCGCAAAGCGTCAATATCAGTTTCCAGCACTCGTTTGGCATAGTCCAAGTCACGATTCTTACAGGCCTCAACAAATTCAAAGTGTCGGGCACCAGACGAACGTTCCTTCAACAGAGGATTTTCACGCTCATACCCGCTGAAGTGCTGGGTTGTAGCACGAGTGAGTTTGCGCAACACCTGCTCCAAAAGATCATAAAGCACTTGGTTTTGAGCATAGGAAGCGAGTTGCAGGTGAAATGTCATATTACGCTTCCAGTTATCCATGGGTGCCTTGTGAATGGCAGAAGCCTCCAGATTGGATTGATTGAGCTGTTCCAATTGGACTATCACTTCAGGAGTCAGTCTGGGAAAACTCTTTTCCAAGAGATAGATCTCCAAGGCCTGCCTTGCTTCCGCTAGTTCCCGAATTTGCTTGGGAGTAATCTGCACAACCATATAGCCCATGCGTGGTATGGAACGCAGAATATCCTCATTGCAAAGCTCAATAAGGGCCTCCCTGACAGGAGACTTGCTCACCCCAAGTTCTTGCACTAACCTACTTTCAGTAATGATGTCTTCACTGCCATAAATCCCATTGATAATATCACTATAAACTTGATCATAAACTTTCTTCGTCAATGGTTTTGTTGTTTGTACCGCCATTTCCCACTCCCCTTCCCCGCAAATGTCTCGGTATCATGTGTCCACTAGAGGTCCCGTGCCGCCTCCATCACTGCACGAAGATGTGCGATCTCGATATCCTCGGGAAGAGTGCAATCGGCCCCCAAAATGAACCGCTCTCGGCCGGCCTCAGCCACAATGTCTGCAGCCTTCTCAGCAATCTCCTGGGCCGTCCCGTCAACGAGTACTCCGCTACGATCATCGAAGCCACCAAGGAGCGTCTTCCCTGGAAATAGTCTTCGGCCATCCGTTAAGGTATATGGACTTTCATGAAGAGCCCAATTGATGATGTCTGCATTGATTCCTGCGTACATGGGTATATTCGTATCACCCTTACAAATATGGAGGATACTGATGGCCCCTTGGTCTTTGATGTGATCAATCACTGCAGCGTCTAAAGGCTTCACATATTTCTCAAAAATACTCTGTTCAAAACGCTGCGCCTCACCGCCCAGGGCTGCATAGAAAATTCCATCGGCACCAGCCTCCACCAATTTCGTAATCAGCTTCGACAAGGTGGATACAACTGTTTCTAGCGCTTGGGCTACTGTCTCCGGATCCTCCCTGAGGTGCCGGGTGACTAAGTTGTCTAGATTGCCGAAATAGCCCGGTTCTTCCGTAGCATGATAGGCTGAAACCAACACCCCATGCACTGTGGCAAACAAGGGTAAGTCCTTGGGTAGTTCACTACGTAGCATGCGAAACTCCTCGAGATATTCGTCATAGCCAGTACTCTCCCAGGGAAGTTCCCTGAGCCCCTGCCAATCGGATACGTGGGAAATCGGTTTTTCCATGCGGTACAGATGCTCGTTCATCACTTTAAGTAAGTCTGGTTTAACCTTCTCGTAATAGTCCAGGTGGGCCCGGACCGAGGCCTTTCCAGTCCATTCTTGGGGGCTAAAGTGATTCCAAAAGCCGCACAAAACCCTGTCGATCTTCTCCCCACGTAGCACGGCATGAAGACGTTCTCGTTGATCCACATTCATTCTCCTTTAATTGCAAACGTTGCGTTTGGTTAATATTATCACTAATAATATTACACGTATGTTTAGCAAAAGTCAAGTTTGTAGATAGGGCCCAAGTGGTCATCTTTCGCCAGTCTTGGACCTTTTTTGAGAGAAAAAACATCAAGGTACGATCCGTAATCATATCACTAGAAGTAATGGGAAGGAGGATGGCAACAAAGAACCTTTAACTCTCCAGAACCTTCCTGGGAGGCTAAGCTAAATACTCCTAGGCTCGCGGGCCAAAACATGACATCCCCTTCCCTGATGCTTTGTTCATGACCATTTACAGTCATGGTTCCAGCCCCCTTACTCACAATCGCAATCCCATAGGTCTCTAGCTCCACTTTGGTCTGTCCCCCCACGACAAACTCCGTTAAGCCAAAGTAAGGCTGGGTCGGTTCCCCCATCACAGTCTCGTAGACTTTGCTCTGACTTTGCTGCTTCAGTACCGGTAGAAGCCTCCGCTTGGCCATGTTCTCGGCTGCCGAAAGGCCCTGGTACTGGAAGATCTCTAAGGCCCGTTCCCAGCCGAGCCCGAGATGGTTACTCTCATGGTCTAAAGGTAGATTTCCACTCCTTTCCGCGTAAATTGTGAGATCCGAGGGTTCCAGGATCTCGAGCATAAACACACCAGAACCAATGGCATGTGGCACGCCCGCGTCCACCATAAACATGTCCCCTGGCTTGACGTCCACACGATGAAGCATAGAAACCAAGGCTTCACTGTCCTCCCTCAAGAGGGCTGTTCTAAAGTCTTGGGTTGAGACGCCCTCACGAAAGCCGAGGAGAATATAGGGAGAGACGCCACCTACGGTTCTGGTTTCCAAGATACACCAGGCCTCCGCCTTGCCATGGGGACTACCGAAGAGGGAGAGAGCCTCTTGGCGCGAAGGATGCACCTGAATTCTGAGACGTTCTGAGGAATCCAAGAGCTTCGTCAAGAGAAAAGGCTGGGTACCAAAGGCTTGGACATGCTTTTCTCCTAGCATCTCAGCAGGATATCTCTCGATGATATCGGCTAGAAGATACTCCTCATCACCCATGGTTACAACGCTCAATCCTTCATTGGGGACAGTTTTCAGCCGAGACAT
>JAAYOK010000149.1 GCA_012520355.1 Bacillota bacterium
GGAGGCGACGCCCTAAGATTCCCAGAGCTAAGACCATATTAAAGATGGAGCTCAGAGAATAGGCAAAGGCCAAGCCGCCGGCGCCCAAATTTGTCCACTGCAGAAAGGCCAGGCTCAGAAGGAAGTTCAAGACCACTGTCACAAACCCAATTTTCACTGGAGTCTTGGTATCCTGTAGAGAATAGAATCCTCTGGTGGTCACTTGCAAGGCTGACTGGGCAATCAATCCGGGCACATAAAATAGTAGAACAAAGGCTGTGGCCAGGGTGTCTGCGGCAAAGAATTCACCGCTTTCAAAGAGCAAGCGAACAATGGGCACCCTTAAAAAGGCCATACCTGCCGCGGAAGGAATTGTGATGAAAAAGACAATTCTGAGGCCAAAGGAGAGTGTGCGACTAAACTCCGCAGTTTCTCCCCGGGCCGTAAGCCGAGCTAGAGTAGGAAAAACGGCAGTTGAGATGCCCATGGCGAAAATTCCCAGAGGAAAATTAATTAGGCGATTTGCCAGACGCAGCGCGACGATAGAGCCTGTCTCTAGGGTTGAGGCTAGGTTTTGACTTACGATTACATTCAGCTGGGAAATGGAGAGTCCCAATACCGCAGGGAGCATCAGCATGACCATTCTTCGTATTCCTGGATGTCTGAAATCCAAGACTGGCTTGTAATGCCTCTTCGCCTTTTTTAGCACCGACGGAAACTGAATCGAAAAATTGCCCAAAGCCCCAAGGACGGTTCCCACCGCCATACCCATAATACCGACTAGAGGCCCCAAGAGATAGGCACCGAGGATTTGACCTAGATTATAGATGATGGGCCCCAGGGCTGGTAGGAGAAACTTCTGGTAGGAATGTAAGACACCCATACAAAGACCCGCTAAGGCAGTGAAAAACACAGCCGGAAAGGTCACCCGCATGAGAAGCACCAAAAGCTCCCGCTGTTCGCCCGTGAATCCTACCCCCACTAAAGGCGCCAAACTCGGGGTAAAGATCACACCAATGATCATGATCAAAAAGAGGATCAGGGATGTGGTATTCAAAAAAACACTGGCCACATACCAAGCCTCTTTCTCGTCATCCTTCGCCAGGTATTGGGTGAAGACGGGGATAAACGCCGAACTAAGTGCCCCTCCCACCAAGAGCTGGTACATCAAATCGGGTAAGGCAAAAGCGGCAAAAAAAACGTCCGTGGTCGCAGTCCGTCCAAAGACTTCTGCCACTGCCCTTTCTCGAATGAAACCCAAAATACGACTAACCAAGATAGCCACCATAACGATGGAGGCGGCTTTTGCTACCTGTTCTCTGTTTTCGTTTTCCAATCCTTCTCGCTCCTCCATGTGGATGTTTCACACAGTGAAACTCCCATGCCACACATTCATCAACGGCAATAACTTGAACGATTCGCCTTCGAGGAGCTAAATCCTGTTAGATCACTTCAACCAAAACACTGGCCAAAAGTTCCGCCGCTAATAGAGCTTCCTCAAGCGTTGTTTCTACCGAGCCAAGTTCCACAATCAAACTGGCTGGGTGGAGATGTTGATTATAACGTGCCTCCTTATGTACTTGCACTGGACGCATCAACCCTGGATACATAGTATCGCAAACCTGCTTAATTTTGTGGGCGAGGTTTAGATTCTGCTGGTAATTGGGATGGCTTAGGGGTATGTTCTCTGCTGTTCCCACCACCAACACCACCCGGGCCACCTCACGCCCGTCAATGATCACGGTGGGGTTAGGAACGCCTGCATCCCGGTGTAAGTCGATGACTAGATCGAAGTCCTTTTGCTTGGAAAGAATCTCGCGGACAGTTCGTTCCGAATTCATGTAGGCACTGTTAATCGTTGGCAAGGTATGAATACGACTCTCATGCAGTGTTTGCACGCCTAGACTGGTCAAGGCATTGGCTAGGTGGCGCCCCACAGCCATCACGCCTGTGATGGTCGGATCTGCCATGTTCCGAAATTGATAGTGCGCTTGACTCGATGGATTTGACAATACAACTCGTCCTAGGTAATTCTCTGAAGAATGGCTATGATAGATCAAAACCCGGGGCCTGGTAAGAACGGGCCTTTGCGGCTCTATTAAAGGTCCCTGCTCCACCTGTGGACGAATGGGATCAGGTGCAAAGGAGAGTTCAGGAATAAAGACAAAGGGCCGCTCTTCCCAGATTCGAAGATCAACCACACTATGGGGCGAAACAGGAAGGGTAGCCACTATGAGACTCAAGGGATCCTGCAAATCATAGCTGGTGAGCCAATGCAGCACCTGGGCCACATCGATTTGATGACTTTGATCCACCTGTAAACTTTGGCCCGTCGTGGGCAGACCTTGGTCGAGGAGAAACCTCGCTAAGGAATGGTCGAAACCACCTTCATTAAAGAGTAAATAGTAACCGCTCCAAGAGAGAAACAACAGTAGAAGTGCTAGAATCATCAGAGGAATTACCCGGAACCCAGGACCAAGAGTCTTAGTACGACGCCGAATCCGAACATAAGCCCTCCGGAGCCGAAAACGCATGTCACCACCTCTTCTCTTGGCAAATATATTTTTCACCAAGAGAAAATATGATAGACTGTAAGTAGCCGTTTTCGTCAGGAGGAACTCAGCTCATGCGTAAAGTGAAACCATTTCTTGTAACCCTATTGATCATTGCCTTGGCTGCAGGGGCGTACGTCATCATTCCCTTCTATCAGCAAGGCAAAACAACATCAAGCCAAGCAACTCTGTACTTCATTCAGGAAACTCCAACAGATTTTAACCTAGTCCCTGTAAGAAGGCAAATCGAGGGGGACCCAAGTCCCACCCAAGCATTGCAGGCGCTACTTGAAGGCCCCCTACCTGATGAAGGTTTGTTTGCATCGGTACCCCCAAGCGTCCGACTCCTGGGTCTGGAGATCAATCAGGGGAAAGCGACGGCCAACTTCAGTTCGGAAATCATCCACGACTTCCCAGGCGGTTCATTAATGGAGGCGTATCTTGTGGAGGCCATCATCAACACCCTCACGGAATTTCCAGACATTGCAGAGGTTCAAATTCTTGTGGACGGACGGGTCGTGGAATCCATCGGCGGACATGTCTTGATCCTCCAGCCACTCCGGAGGAAAGACTAACTAAGGTATTTGAAGACCTCATCATAACTGACGCCTGCATGGAATGATGTGTTTAAGGCGCCGGCAATGACGTCTGAGACCTCCTCAATCAGTTGATCGATTTCTTTCGGAGTAACAATCATGCTCCCGAAATAGGGTTCCAAGACTTGACTCATGATTTGTCGCTTGTCAAGGGAGCGAACCTGTGGGCGGACAGACTGTTCTTGATTTCCCCTAATGGCTTCAGGATCGATGGAGAACTGAACCCGTGAAGGCAGTTCCTCTGAACCATTTGATACTCTTCCTTGTTCGATGAGATCCATGGCATCGGATACAATCGTCACTGCATGGACCACTGTGGGTATTCCAATGGCAATCACCGGAATCCCCAGCGTCTCTTTGTTAATGGCGAGTCGCCGATTACCCACACCGGCCCCTGGATGAATTCCAGTATCGGAAATCTGGATGGTGCTGCAAAGTCGATCGACACTGCGACTGGCTAAGGCGTCAATGCATATCACTGCCTTGGCACCAATTCGATCCACGACGCCCATGATGATTTCTCCCGTTTCGATTCCGGTAAGCCCTAAGACCCCAGGAGAGATGGCAGAGACCGGGCGCAAACCTTCCCTTAGTTCAGGCGGTGACATCTCCAACAGATGCCGCGTCACCATGAGGTTTTCCACCGCCCGAGGCCCTAAGGCGTCTGGGGTGGCATTCCAGTTTCCCAAACCTACAACTAAGACAGTATCTTCTGGCCCTAAGCCTGCCTCCTCGAAGAACCAATCAATTTCCTTCGCCACCATCTCGGCGATTCGCTCTTGTAGATCGCGGTTGTGCATCCGTAGGCCTGGTGCTTCAAATGTGGAGTAGTTGCCAGGGGCCTTGCCCATCATTTGAGCACCAAGATCGCTTTCGACCTGGATCCGAGTGAGGGTAATTCCTTCTTCTTTCTCTGTATGGACCTTAACCCCAGGTAACTCAGGGGGTCCCTCCTGTTCCACAATGACCTGGTGGGATTCAAGGGCTAGGTCTGTGCGAATATGATACTTCTCGAACAATGGATCTTGTTGATTTACTTTGGCCATGTTTTCTCCTCCAATCTACTTTAGAGTAACCGAAAGGGAAAACCTTATTCTTGGGTCCGGGTCTTATTGTCAACAGCTGGAATAACCCTATTGAACTTCATTCGTTCTAATGGTATAATTACAGGGTAATTTTGCCCGAGGAGGTGAACTGGTTTGGCCACTTCTAGATCAGCTGAAAAGAGAATCCGCGTTAACGAAACCAAGCGTGCACGCAACGCCGCACATAAATCGGCTTTGAGAAGCACGATTAAGAAGTACGAGGCCGCTTTGGCGAATGATCCTACAAACGCCCCTGCCCACCTTCAGAAGGCGATTAAGGCTTTGGATCGTGCAGCAGCTAAAGGTATTATTCATAAGAACGCTGCCTCCCGCAAAAAGTCTCGTCTAACCAAAAATCTTGCTAAACAAGCCTAAAGAAAAACAACGCCCTTCCGAATGGATGAGGCGTTTTGTTTTTCTTAGGTAAGTTTGATGACAAGGTTCGTCAGAACCTGATCGCCTGGTGCACCTAGTTTCAGTTCACGATCTGCATGAAGAACAGCGCGAAAACCCGAAAAGATTTTTTCTCGATCGTATCTTTGCGCCTGTTTATAGATCTTCTTCAGGGCATAGGAGTTACTCTCCCCCATCTGCCTGGCTACCTCATCTAAATTGGTAGTCCCTGTCTGCGCCGCTAGAATCAGGCGGAGCTGCCTTTCAAGCAAAGGCAAAAGGCGCAAAGCAGGTTCTCCTGCCACCATAAGAGTATTGAGGACAGCCAGCGCTTCTTGGCGTTTCCCCTGGACGATCAAGTCCGTCATGCGAAAGACTGTGTCTTTGGCAATTTGCTCGGGTGAAATGGACGAAATGGTTTCAATGTCCGAAAGAGTAATTTCCTCCCGGCCATCACTCCAGGCCCAGAGTTTTTCCAGCTCATTTTGGATTAAGTACAAGTCCGCGCCCACTCGAGCCAAAAACGCTTCAGCC
>JAAYOK010000150.1 GCA_012520355.1 Bacillota bacterium
AAGAAGATATGGTGGAAGAAATCAAAGGACCACCTCTCAATATTGCCAAGGACCAGGCTGGAAATCTAACCAAGGCGGGTCTCGGTTTTTTGCGTTCCCAAGGTGTTGATCCAGACGCAATCACCGTCAAATCATTTCAAGGCGCGGATTATATCTATGTGCAAAAAGAAGTAAAAGGTCAAAAGACCAAAGACCTGTTGAAGCCTCTCTTGGAAGATATTATCGCCCACTTGAGTTTTCCCAAGAATATGCGTTGGGGAAATTACGACTTGCGTTACGCGCGGCCTTTACGCTGGATGGTCGCTCTTTTTGGTGAAGATTTGATCCCCCTTGAAGTTGGTCCAGTTCAGGCCGGTCAGGTGAGCTATGGTCATCGTCAGCTCGGGGCGGGTCGCATTACAATTGGCAGGCCTTGTGAGTACCTTCCTAAACTGAGAGAACACTATGTTTTAGTCGATGCGGCAGAGCGAAGAGCTCTGACCTGGGAACAGATTCAGCTTCTAGCCAGTCAAGAGGGGGCCCAGGTGGAGGAGGATGATCGCTTACTTGATGAAGTGACGAACCTTGTGGAATACCCCACCGCATTTTGTGGCAGTTTTTCGGCAGACTATCTAGAGATGCCCGCAGAAGTGTTGATTACCTCCATGAAGGAACATCAACGATATTTTCCGCTGCGTAGTTCCACGGGTCAGTTAGAACCACGCTTTATTGGCGTACGCAATGGCGCCGATAATCACCTGGATAATGTTATTTTAGGTAACGAGAAGGTGTTAGAGGCCCGTCTGTCGGATGCTAAGTTTTTCTATGACGAAGATCTTCAGATTCCTCTGGCTGATCATTTGCAGAAACTCGAAGGCGTAGTCTTCCAAGATAAGCTCGGTACCATGGGGGATAAGGTCAGGAGACTGGAAAAACTCACAGCCGCCCTGGTTGAAACACTCGGTCACAAGGAGCACCAGGAGACGGCGCTCCGCACTGCGATTTTGGCCAAATGTGACTTAGCCTCTCAAATGGTCTATGAGTTTCCCGAACTCCAAGGGCTCATGGGCGAGAAGTATGCCTTGGCCCAAGGGGAGGAACCTGCGGTAGCGGCAGGAATTCGAGAGCATTACATGCCTAGATTTTCCGGTGACTCCTTACCCGAAACAGTGGAGGGTCGCATGGTGAGTTTAGCTGACAAACTCGATACCCTCGTTGGCTATTTTGCTGTAGGTAGAATTCCCACCGGATCACAGGATCCCTTTGCCCTCCGCAGGCAAGCGCTTGGTGTAGTCCAGATCCTACTTCGGGAAGGCTATGATGTCTCCCTGACCTCCCTGATTTCCCAGGCAAACATGGGTTATTCCGATGTCGAGCTCAGTGAGGAACAGGAAAAGGCTTTGGTGGACTTCTTCTTGGCCAGGGTACGAGTACTATTCACCGACCAAGGCTATGCCTATGATCTCATCGATGCCGTAATGGCGCAGGGTGAAGATCGCATCCAGACCTTGCTGGCTCAAGTGCAGGCTCTTACAGAGTTTCGGGCAAAAGCAGGCTATGAAGACTTGATCACAGGTTTTGAGCGGGTTGTAAATTTAGCTGGCAAGGCCGAAAGTGAGACTTTGGAGCTCAGCGTTTTCACCCCCGCGGATGAAAGCTTCTACCATGCCCTCCAGAGTCTAGAGGAACTCTGTCGACCCCTTGTAGGCAGGCAGGATTACGCAGGGATTTTGCAGAGCTTATCAGCGTTTCGAGCTCATGTAGACGAATTTTTCGCCGATGTGATGATTATGGACCCAGACCCTGTGCTGCGAGGTAACCGCTTAGCCCTACTGAAGCGTTCTCTAGACTTGTATAGTTTGTGCGGGGATCTCCGCCAAATTGTTGTAAATAAGTAAAGATGTGGGTTTGAAGAAGGAATCGTTTGGGCCAACAAGAATTAAAGCACGTTGGAATCTTAAGTCAAAGATTCTGATGTACTCCCCAGTCGGGGATAACATAGATTAGCAACTTCAGAAGGAGGAGACATAATGAACACTAAATGGGTTTATTTCTTTGGTGATGGTCAGACTGATGGCCAACAGCACGAGAAGAACTTGGTTGGTGGTAAAGGTGCTAACCTTGCTGAAATGGTAGCACTCGGCATTCCAGTACCTGCTGGCCTCACCATTACTACCGACGCATGTACAGCGTTTTACGCTAATGGCGAAAAATGGGTTGATGGTCTCGAAGAGCAAATCAAGGAGAACTTAGTTCGAATCGAACAAGCTATGGGAGCTAAGTTTGGTGACAAGGAAAACCCCTTGTTGCTATCGGTGCGTTCCGGTGCTCGGGTGTCAATGCCTGGTATGATGGACACTGTCTTGAACCTAGGTCTCAACGATGAGACTGTAGAAGCTTTGGCTGCCAAGTCAGGGAATCCTCGTTTCGCTTGGGACTCCTATCGTCGTTTTCTGCAAATGTATGGCGATGTTGTCATGGGTGTTGATCACGATGCGTTTGAAGAAGCCCTTGCCGCCGAACGGAAAAAGTATGGCGTAGAACTCGACAATGAGCTTTCCGTTGAGGCTTTAAAAGATCTAGTGGCTGATTACAAGGAGATTATCCAAAAGTCTGCAGGAAAGTTGTTCCCAGATGATGCCTTTGAGCAATTGCGTGGTGCCATTGATGCAGTCTTCCGCTCCTGGAACACAGCTCGCGCCATCCGTTATCGTCAGATTAACCATATTCCACATGAGTGGGGTACAGCCGTAAACGTTCAAGCCATGGTCTATGGTAATATGGGGGCTAACTCTGGTACTGGCGTTGCCTTTACCCGCGACCCATCCACTGGTGAGAATGTGTTTTATGGTGAGTATCTCATGGATGCTCAAGGTGAAGACGTGGTTGCCGGTATCCGTACACCACATCCCATCGCACATTTACAAGAAGAAATGCCAGAAGTCTATGATGAACTGGTTAGAATCTACAAGCTCCTCGAAAACCATTACAAAGATATGCAGGACGTGGAGTTCACCATTCAAGAAGGTAAACTCTATATGCTCCAAACTCGCTCTGGCAAACGTACCGCCACAGCTGCAGTACGCATGGCTGTTGAGATGGTTAGCGAAGGTTTGATTGATAAAAAGACAGCTGTACTCAGAGTAGAACCTGCTCAGCTTGACCAACTGCTCCATCCCATGATCGATCCGAAGGCCAAGTATGATGTGATCGCCAAAGGCTTACCTGCTTCCCCAGGTGCCGCTGCAGGTCGCATTGTCTTCACAGCAGAAGAAGCCGAAGTGTGGAAGAACCGTGGCGAGAAGGTAATCTTGGTACGTAACGAAACCTCACCAGAAGATATTGGTGGTATGGACGTAGCCGAAGGTATTCTAACTGCCCGTGGCGGCATGACATCCCATGCGGCTGTAGTAGCTCGTGGAATGGGTAAGTGCTGTGTTGCCGGTTGTGGCGCGGCTCAAATCAGCGAAGCCAACAAGACATTGACCTTCGGCACGACTGTTCTCAACGAAGGTGATTGGATTACACTAGATGGCACAGCTGGTGAAGTAATTGTAGGCCAGGTGCCCATGGTTGAAGTAGAGGTAGCCGGCGACTTTGCTACGCTGATGGAGTGGGCTGATGAATACAGAGCTTTAGGTATTCGCACGAACGCCGATACACCTCAAGATAGTCAAACAGCCTTAGAATTTGGTGCAGAGGGTATTGGTCTTTGCCGCACAGAGCATATGTTCTTTGAAGGCGAGCGTACCTCCCTTGTTCGCCAAATGATCTTTGCCAGTGATCAAGCTGGTCGGGAAGGGGCTTTAGCCAAACTGCTTCCTTTCCAAAAGGGTGACTTTAAAGGTATCTTCCAAGCGATGGCGGGCAAGCCTGTTACCGTTCGTTTGCTTGATCCACCCTTGCATGAGTTTGTTCCCCATGACGAGGAGACCATCAAGAAGCTTGCAGCTGAAATGGGATTGACAGCCGATGCGCTGAAAGCCCGGATCGAGTCCCTTGAGGAAATGAACCCCATGCTCGGTCACCGCGGTTGTCGTCTTGGGATCACCTATCCTGAGATTTACGCGATGCAAGCTCGAGCCATTTTTGAGGCTGCAGCTGAGTTGACCAAGGAAGGCCTCAAAGTGTTCCCTGAGGTTATGATTCCCTTGATCGGTACCGTTGAGGAACTCAAGCTGATGAAAGAAGTCTGCGTTGAGGTAGCCGATCTGGTCATGGAAGAAATGTCTGTTACATTTGAGTATCTCGTAGGTACCATGATGGAGATTCCAAGGGCCTGTGTGATTGCTGATGCTGTTGCCACTGAAGCTGAGTTCTTCTCCTTCGGCACCAACGATCTCACTCAAATGACCTTCGGATACAGCCGTGATGATGCCGGTACCTTCTTGCCAGAGTATGTAGAAAAGGGCATTCTCGAACGGGATCCTTTCCAATCTCTGGACCAAGTTGGTGTTGGTTCTTTGGTTCAAATGGGTGTCGAGCGTGGTCGCAGCACCAAACCCAACTTGAAGATTGGTGTCTGTGGTGAGCATGGTGGAGATCCAGCTTCCATTGACTTCTTCCACCGTGTTGGACTGGATTACGTGAGCTGCTCGCCTTATAGAGTGCCCATTGCACGCTTGGCCGCAGCCCAGGCTAACATTCGTAATCCTCGCTAGGTAGCCTTCGAGGAGGGAGGAAAACTCCCCCTGATAGGGAACCCATACTATAATGGTGTGGGTTCTCTTTTTGTGAGGTAGTCTGGAGGAGGTGATGGGTATGGCTCGTTTTTCCGATGAATGGATTGAAAAGGTCAAGTCTGCGGTGGATATTGTGGAAGTGATTGGTCGTAGGGTTGAACTCAAGCAAAGTGGAAAGAACTATCTAGGGTTATGCCCATTCCACAATGAGAAGACGCCCTCTTTTTCTGTGAATCCAGAGCGACAGTTTTATCATTGTTTTGGCTGCCAAACTGGGGGAAATGTGATTAACTTTGTGATGGAAACGGAGCATCTCTCTTTTCCCGAAGCCGTGACCAAGCTGGCCGAGGAGAAGGGAATTGAAGTTCCTGTCATCTCCAAGCGTGAGCAAAAAAAGGAAGAACGGCGGGAGGAATTGCGTGCCGCCAATGAGCTTGCCGCGCGCTACTATTATCGCAATTTGCGCTTACCAAGTGGTGAACCCGCCCGAGCCTATCTGCAAAATCGCGGAATCGATGAAGATCTGGCTCGTGATTTCTACCTTGGCTATGCCTCTGATGCCTGGGATGGCTTAGTCCGGTTTTTTGCCAAAGAAGGTTTTGATCTAGAGATTGCAAGGCGAGCTGGCCTGATCTCCCAGGGTAAGCGTGGGTTTATTGATCGTTTTCGCGGTCGGCTGATGTTTCCCATCTGTGACCACCTGGGACGTTTTATTGGTTTTGGGGGACGAAGTACCGGGGAGGGCCAACCGAAATATCTTAATACGGGGCAAACGGAAGTGTTCAACAAGAGTTATGTGCTGTATGGACTTAATTGGTCGAAAGATGAGATTAAGGCCCAAGATCAAGTGATTCTTGTGGAAGGATATACCGACCTGATCTCGCTTTTTGCAGCAGGGCAGAAGAATGTTGTTGCTTCCCTGGGGACAGCGTTTACCCCTGCCCATGGTCAGTTATTGAAACGTTTTTGTTCCAAGGCGATTATCGCTTTTGATGGTGACAGTGCGGGCCAGAAGGCTACCTTACGGGGAATGGAAATCCTACACGAAGGGGAGCTTGAGGTACGGGTGGCGACATTACCCCCTGGGCAGGATCCCGACAGTTTTGCTCGAACATTTGGAGCCGCAAGGGTTCAGGAATGGCTGGAAGGGGCGGCTCCTTTCAGGGAATACCAAATTGATAGAATTATTTCCCAACACGATGTAGAAACTAGAGAAGGAAAACTGCGGGCCTCTACAGAACTTGTAACAGTATTAGCAGGGATGAGTAGCACTCTTGAACGTGATGAATATATTAGCTATGCCGCCCAGCGTCTGGGAGTCCTAGAACGTTCTCTTGCAACCGAAGTCCGGGAAAAGCTGGGGATAGAGAGGCCTAGGCCAGTACACAATAGGCATAACGAGAATTTATCACCTCCTGAGGCAGGGGAAGAGCTACGAGAGAGGGAAATAATAAGGTGGCTTTTGCAAAGACCGGGTTACTTAGTTGATATTCAAAACCAGGGCGTTACTGCTAGTGATTTTCGTCAACCTGATTATCGCCGGGTATTTGTCTCTCTCAGCGAAAATGGGTCAGATCCCAAAGCAACCGCGATCGCCAGTGAACTCCTATCGTTATCGGGGCCTATGCCTGGTTGGGAAGATTGTTTACGATCATTTTTGTTAGTTTTAACGAAGCGAAGATTGCGGAAGATAGAGGAGAAACTTTCCCATTTGGAGAATGATAGGAGAGGTTTTGATATTCGTATGGAATTATATCAGTTATTAAAGGAGTACTATGATATTTTCGGTACAGAACCTTCATAGCATCCGTAGGAAAGGGGGTTGTCATGTTGAACAAGAAAGAAGCAACTATTGCAGATGAACAGAAGATAGCAATTACCGAGCTGATGGCCAAGGCGAAAAAACGCGGCATGGTTACCTATCGAGAAATTATGGATAGCCTTCAAGATATTGAACTCCTACCTGATCAGATCGATGAGATCTATGACAGTTTTTCGGCCATGGGTGTCGACGTGATTCCCCATTCTGGTGGTGAAAGCACTGATGATGTAGAACCTTCTGATGAAATAGAAGATGCCGATGCCCCAGACGATGTGGATGAGACTGAGGAGTATGATCTTTCAGTTCCAGAGGGTGTGGGATTAGATGATCCTGTACGCATGTATCTTAAGGAAATCGGGCGTGTACCGCTTTTGACAGCAGAAGAAGAGGTGGAACTGGCCAAGGGGATTGAAGCTGGTAGCGAAGAAGCCAAGCGCAAACTCGCAGAGGCAAATCTCCGGCTCGTTGTCAGCATTGCCAAACGCTACGTTGGTCGTGGAATGCACTTTCTCGATCTTATTCAAGAAGGCAATCTTGGTTTAATTAAAGCCGTGGAGAAGTTTGATTATCGTAAGGGCTTTAAGTTTAGCACCTACGCCACGTGGTGGATTCGTCAAGCAATCACACGCTCCATTGCGGACCAGGCTCGTACTATTCGGATCCCTGTTCACATGGTTGAAACCATCAATAAATTGACTCGGGTTTCAAGACAACTTTTGCAGGAATTGGGTCGAGCTCCGACGCCGGAAGAAATCGCTGAGGAAATGGATCTACCGGTAGAACGTGTACGTGAGATCATGAAGATCGCGCAAGAGCCCGTTTCTCTGGAAACACCCATTGGTGAAGAAGAAGATAGTCATTTAGGTGACTTCATTGAGGATCAAGAGGCTACTGCTCCAGCAGAAGCTGCCGCCTTTACCATGTTACAAGAACAGTTAGGACAAGTGTTGGAGTCTCTCACCCCCCGTGAGCAGCAGGTGCTCCGGTTGCGTTTTGGACTCGATGATGGGCGGGGACGGACCCTCGAAGAGGTAGGTCAAGTCTTTGGAGTGACCAGGGAGCGTATTCGGCAGATTGAAGCGAAAGCGCTACGCAAGTTGCGGCACCCGAGTCGTAGTAAAAAGCTCAAGGATTTCCTCGAACAATAGCCTTTCCTCCTGCTCTTCACTTGACAAAGGGAGTGTAGCTCCCGTATAATGAACGAGTGTTGGACCCCTAGCTCAGTCGGTCAGAGCAGCGGACTCATAATCCGTTGGTCCTGGGTTCAAGTCCCAGGGGGTCCA
>JAAYOK010000151.1 GCA_012520355.1 Bacillota bacterium
CCTGGATGACTGACCCTCAACCTATAATGCCCGGCGGGCAACCCACTAATCTTAAAGTACCCGGTTTCATCAGTTTTCCCACGCTCTGCTCGACCAACGACTCGAACATTTGCTCCCACTAAAGGTTCGTAATTTACTGGTGGCTTGGCCTGAGCTTTAAATAGTGGTTCTAGTTCGGTGCTCGACTGGGCTGCTAAGTAACCCGTAGGGATATACACGTATCCCTCCACACTACCCGGGCTGCTGACACTCACAGAACACCCCGTAAACACCACGGCTACCAATACCAAGAAGAACAGATATTTATATCGCTTAATCATGGCTCCACCCTTCCCTCTAGGTTTCCCTACACTATATGAGTCGTACTACGTTCAGATTTTCTGGCTTTTTTCGCCAAACTCTCTTTCAACCTTATTATCGTCCTCTACCCCTGATTAGTAAAGGACAAAAAGATGAATGCCTGCATAATGGTGGCAAATGTTTCCTTAAAAGTTTTTGTGTGTCCTGTTTTTTCGTTGACAACTATATCGTCAGGTGATATAGTTTTATTACGGTAGCCGATATACCACCGGCCGTTACAACCCCTAACGATATAATGAATGGAGTGAGCCTATGGCCGCGGAAGAACAAGGTGCTCTAACCGAAGCAGTCTATTACATCCTCTTAGCCCTGCATGAACCAAGGCATGGCTACGCCATTATGCAAGGGGTGCAAGAACTAACAAAGGATCGGTTGATCCTTGGTCCTGGCACCTTGTACGGAGCTCTAAGCACCTTGGTTGAGAAGGGCTGGATCCAAGCTTATGCTGATGATCAAAGCTCCCGGCGCAAAGAATATCTCATCACAGAACTAGGAAAATCCGTGTTCCAAACAGAACTGGCACGTCTCGAAGAGTTGTTAGCTCACGGCAGACTCATCCTTGGGAGGGAAAGAACGTGAAAAAGCGCGTCTACAAAGTGTTTACGAACTACGAAAAAGAAGAGGTCTGGCTTAATCGAATGGCAGCCTCCGGCTGGCATTGTACGGACTACTTCTTTTGTCGCTACATCTTTACCAAGGGAGAACCTGGCGAGTACACCTATCGCATCCAACTTCTAGACAATAGCCCAGATCATCCAGAGAACGCAGAGTATCTGGAGCTTCTGGCCGATGCCGGCATCGAAGTGATCTCCTCTCACTTGCGTTGGGTCTATCTTCGCAAGAAGACTGCGGCTGGTCCCTTTGAACTTTTCTCCGATCGAGAATCCCGGATCGCCCATTACAAGAAGATCATCACCATGCTACTACCCGTTGCTCTTGTCAACTTTGCCTTTGGCTTTGGACTCCTCCATAATCCCAAAGCGATTAACTCCTTAAATCTAGCCGCCGCTCTGCTCGTCACGTATCCGCTGATCAGCTATTACAGGCGAATCCAAGCGTTAGAAAAAGATGGTCAGATTCACGAATAGTCTAATCTAAAGGAGAAATCCAGATGTCACAGCGTCACTCGATTACTAGTGCGAACATGCTCTTCTTGCTTGTGCTACTACTCCAGTCGTTGAATTTCTTCCTCGCTGGCATACCGCAATATGTCCGTCTGATTCTCAATGAAGCCCTGTTCGTCTTGTTACCCTCACTTCTTTACTTACGCTGGGCGAAACTGCCGTTCAAACGCACGGTGCGGTTAAAGAGCCCTGGTTGGCGGGTCGCTTTGGGCAGCCTTTTCATTGGAGCAGGTTTCTACCCTGTATCCGTCGCTTTAGGTGCTATCTTCCAAATTGTTCTGAAGTATCCAGTGGATGGAGCAGAAGCTTTGCTTCCCAAGACGCCTTTGGAGGGGGTTTTAGCCATTATCGCTTATGCCATCATGGCCCCCCTCTGTGAAGAAATCTTCGCTCGAGGCATTATCCAACAGACCTATGAGAAACACTTTAGTCCTCGTAAGACCATCCTGTATTCGGGTGTGCTCTTCATCGTTTTCCATCTATCCTTCTTGCAGGGGTTAACCATCATCCCCCTCTCACTGGCACTAGGCTACGTCTACTGGCATACCGGCTCTTTAGTCGCCAGCATCCTGACACACTTTGGGGCCAATGCCATGGCAGCTCTCGTTGTTTCCAGCCCTGTCTTCTGGCAAGGGGCTCCTCAGGTCTTGCTCTCTCCCTTATCTATGATTGGGGGCCTTATTTTGGTCTACACCGGATTTCGGCTACTCAAACGAAGTTCCGAGCCTGTGATGGTGGAAGAAAACGACCTTCCCCGGCACGGCCTTAGACAGACATGGCCCCTGGTGCTAGCCGGTCTTTTGTATCTAGTCGTCATTGGGTACGAGCTTGGCCTAGTAATCGTTCCCCAAAGAGTACAAGGTCCTGTCCAAGTGGGCATGGCCCAAGTAGAAGCCTTGGAAGTATGGAACTATGAAATCAGAAACAAGGCGGGGAACGTAGTGGCTCAAGTGGCATGCCGCCTGGAGTCCGTGGAGGACACCATTTTTTGGCGGTGGGACTCTGTGCATCAAGCCTATGACATACAAGTGGCTGGAGGACGTTACATGGGTGGTGATGCCACGATCCAAAAAGAAGCCGCATGGAATAAAGCGGAGGGTACACTTCTTTCGGGCACAACCCGCGCCCACTATGGTCACGACCAAGACGAAACGCAGTGGTTCTTTGACGGAAAGGGTTTTGTGGTTGAACACCAAAGCTCCATCAGGCCTGACGAAAACTTAGAGCGACTGCTGGCAACCGGGGACGAAGTTTTCGTCCTTGAGAGTAGCAGTTGGCCCTGGGTACTCCGGTTCATGCCTTTTGCCCCCGATTATGTTGGGAGCGCCTATTTATTCAAACCCTATACCTGGAGACCCGAGACGGAAGATAACGGACCTGTCATGGAAACTGTGACAGTCACTGTTCAGGGTCCAGAAACGTTAGGGGCGCCTGGCGCCTCACGTCAGGCCTGGAAGGTGACGGTAGGCCAGGGCGAGACAGCCTGGTATTCGGTGGACGCCCCCCACGTTCTGCTGAAGTATGATAGCGGAATTGAAACCATGCATCTGGTTCAGGACTAAATAGCGAGTTCCTGGGTTGGTGTTTGGCGAAACTGCATGGCATGCAAACGGGCATATAGTCCCCCTTGGCTCAGAAGCCCTTCGTGGGTCCCTTCTTCCACAATAACACCTTGATCCAAGACCAAGATGCGGTCGGCCTTTTCCACCGTTGAAAGACGGTGGGCAATCACCAGGGAGGTTCGTTCTTGCATCAAATCTTCTAGGGCTGCCTGAACTAGGGCCTCAGACTCATTATCCAAAGAGGAAGTAGCTTCATCCAGGAGCAAGATTTCAGCGTCTCGCAAGATCGCCCGGGCGATCGCGATACGCTGTTTTTCCCCTCCGGACAAAAACACACCTCGTTCACCCACCTTGGTATCATAGCCCTGGGGTAATCGTTCAATAAAGTGGTGGGCGTGAGCTCTTTTGGCCGCGGCCTGAATGTCTGCATCAGAAGCATGTAACTTGCCGTAGGCAATGTTCTCCCGGATGGTACCACTAAACAAATACGGGTCCTGTGGTACATAAGCAAAAATCTCCCGGATTTCCCCCAAGGAATAATCGCTGGCAGGTCTCCCCAGGAGAGATAGACATCCCTCTTGAGGAAAGTTAAAGCCTAATAACAAACGAAAAAGCGTTGATTTACCGCCGCCACTAGGTCCTACAATCGCGACCGTTTCCCCCTGTGCGATGGATAGATCTAAGTTACGAAGCACAGGGACGGAACCCTGATATGAAAAGCTTACATTATGAAGAGTAAGGGCCGACTCATCCTGGCAGTCTCGGAGGGCCAGGGGATACTGTTCCGGTTCTTCTCGTTTATCGAGTAGATCTTGGACTCTTTGGAGGCCAGCCAAGGATGTTTGTAGCTCATTATAATAGGTACCTAAGGACAAAAACAATTGAGACACTCCGTTTTGTAGCTGCGTGAGGGCGATAATTGTCCCTAGCGTAACGTAGCCTTGGCTCATAAACCAACCACTCACCACGATAAAACCAACGAAGGAACTGGACCAAGAAAAGGCGTTAACACCTTGGTAAAGGGCACTTAAGCGCACTCGTTTTTCTGCAACATGAAGCGTTTGGTCGTTCTGCTGCTTAAACTTTTCCGTCAAGGAATCTCCCAGGTTGAAGAGGCGAATCACCTCATAGCCGCCAAGCAGATCCGCTGTCTTCTCCGTGACTTTCCCCAGCATCCCCTGGAAGGTATCGCTCACCCGTTTAAGAGGCTTGCCAAACCGAGACACCAAAAAGATCATCAAGAGTTGATAGACCATCAAGCCAAGGGAGAAGCGCCAATTCAAAAGAAGCATGGCCACAGAGCAACCAATTCCATTGAGCAAAACTCCACTGACCTGTTGTAACTGTTCCTTATAGAGGGATTCAACCACTTGAACATCATTCGTCCCCCGGGAGATGTAATCACCGGAATGGGATTCCCTGAGTGCAGTCTGGTCCAAACGAATCAGCTTGGTCAATACGGCCTCCCGCAGGCGACCTGTTGTCCGCAGGGCTGCAACAGAGATCAGGTATTCCCCAAGTGGTGTCATAAGGGCTAGAAAACCTGTTAAGAGCAAGAACTGGATTGCCACAGGAAGGATGAGGCGGGCATCATAGACCGCTCGATCAAAGGTCTCCAGTAAGAGACGGGCCACAACAATATTACTTAAGGGATTGGTCATCCCTAGGATGAAGACCCCGAGTATATAGCGCATCCGGTTCTCTTTGAGTATACTCAGCATGATTCTGTACTTGCCCATCTAAGCCACCTCCTTGGCCTGGTAAAGCCTCGCGTAGATTCCGCCTTGGCGCAAAAGCTCCTCATGGGTTCCCACTTCTTTAATCTGGCCTTGATCCAAGACCAAAATCCGATCCATACTTTGAATGGTCGATAAACGATGGGCAATCACAATGGTTGTCCGTCCCTCCATGGCACGTTCTAACGCCTTTTCCACAGCATGCTCCGATTCCGTATCTAAAGCCGATGTGGCTTCGTCGAGCAAGAGCAGTTTTGGATTATGTAAGATGGCCCGGGAAATCGCTAGGCGCTGCCTTTGACCTCCAGATAAGGTAGCACCTCGTTCCCCCACAACCGTCTCGTATTGCTCAGGTAGAGCCATGATAAACTCGTGGGCTTGCCCTTGTTTGGCCGCATCCATAATCGCCTCTAAGGGTAGATCTTTGCCAAGGGCTAGATTCTCTCGAATCGTGGTGGGAAAAAGAAAAGTCTCCTGGGCAACGACGGCGATCTGTTCCCGTAACGCCTCGAGGTTCCAATCCGCGATGGACTCCCCGAACAGACATAGTTCTCCACCCTGATGCTCGTAAAACCCGGTGATTAACTTAAAGATTGTGGATTTCCCGCTTCCACTGGCCCCAACAATGGCTACCCTTTCACCACGCTCCACCTCAAAACTTAAGTTCCGTAAGATAAGCTCTGTTTGATAGGCAAAGTCCACCTGGGAAAACTCCACAACTTCCGAAGAATCAGCTCTTAGGACCGAGCCCGTTTGCCGTTCCACAGGGCGATCAATGATGCCATAGAGACGCTCCAAGGCGGCCATGGCCCCCTTGTAACTTGCGAAGTGGCCTGGTACCTGTCCTAGGGGCCAGGTTAGATGATTTAAGAGATTGATGAAAGCAAGGAGACCACCACTTGTTAACGCTCCCCGAGTAATCAGAACACTCCCCACGGCAAGTGGCACAAGAAATGGTAAGAATGACAAGAGACCCGATACCGCTGCAAGGAGGGCTCTCCGCCTGGCAATCCTCTGCCCCTTGTGGACCGATTCGTTCACCCTCTGCCGAAACACCTCGCTGAGGCTTTCCTGCAGGTTAAAGGCTTTGACAATCTCCATTCCACCCAAAATGTCTTGACTGGTAGCATTCACCGCCGCCAATTCCTCTTGGAGGGACTTGCTATAGGCTTGGAGTGGCTTCGTTATTTTAATCGTTGCGAACATTAAAAGGGGTACAAAGACGAGGCACGCCAAGGAAAGCTGCCAGCTCACCAGAGACATGTAGATCAGGGACGCCAGGGCCATCAGGGGCCGATAGAGCAAAAGATAACCCTCTGTATCCAAGAAGCGTTTTACCGCTTGCAGATCATTTGTGACAATAGAAAGGCTATCCCCGCTATGCATGTTCTCTAAGGTACCGATGGGTAAGTAGACGAGTTGGTGGGTGGCAGCATATCTGAGCTGGGCAGTGGCCCTCTCACTGGCCAAACCTCGCAGGCGATTGCGAAGATAGCCAAGGAGGGAGTTTACGAGAACCAGCGCAGATAAGCCGTAGGCAAAGGAGGCAAAACCATCTGGGCTCTGCAAACTCCTGTCGATTCCTACTCGTAACAGGTGGGACAAACCTAAGGTCACTACAACATCTAAGATTAAAGCAATCGGCAGTACGGACACCAAAGGTTTTACTCTCTTGTCCTCCCAGAGCATCCGGCGAAAGAGATGTTTCCCTCGCATACAATCACCCCTTCAGTTCACTCACCCCCATCGTACACTGAATCAAGCTTATCAGACCACGCCCTTGGGACATACTTTCCCTCCGTCTTAAGGCCGAAATAGGTATAAAAAACGACTAGCCAAAATGACTAGTCGCCTAAGGGCAGTTTATTAGTGGGCTTTCACTTCCGTCCAAATCCTGTCATAGATACTTAAGGTCTGGCCAAGATTGACAAAGATCTCCGCATCTACAAGGTCTTCTTCCTCAGGGTAGATGCTGCGATCCGTCGTAACGTCTCGAGGTAGCATCTCCCGAGCCGCGAGATTGGGTGTGGAGTAACCAGTATACTCTGCGTTCCGCAAAGCGATTTCAGGGTCATTCATGAAATTGATAAAGCGCATAGCCCCTGCCTTATTATTGGCTCCCTTTGGTACCGCCATCACATCAAACCAGAGATTCGTACCTTCCTTGGGAACGGCGAAGGCTAGATCAGGATTTTGCATCCGGGCTACCGTGGCCTCTCC
>JAAYOK010000152.1 GCA_012520355.1 Bacillota bacterium
TATAAGCGATGGTACCCCCGCCGCCTTGATCGACTTTTCCAAGTTCCGCTGTTTGCCAGGTCACATTGTGCCGATCCATCAACGCACGCATCTCTGCTAAGAACTCGGCGTTGGCATCGTTACTGCCTCCTTTGCCCCTCACACCAGTGTACTTATTGAAGGAGAGGCCTTTACCAAGGTAAGCAGAGTTCTTGACCTCTGTTACGGATGGGAAATTGGGGTCGTAAGCGGCGCTCACATCCGCTGATAGC
Source organism: Bacillota bacterium (assembly GCA_012520355.1). Classification (GTDB taxonomy): domain Bacteria; phylum Bacillota; class Limnochordia; order Darwinibacteriales; family Darwinibacteriaceae; genus UBA5420. Next base: position 252 of record JAAYOK010000152.1, read on the forward strand.
ATTTTCGACTTGGCAAGACATCTTCTCAGCTTGAGTTCGTTATAATCACCGGTCATGTTCATCACTTCAGCCATGGCGTTCTCAAAAAACTTCGATGTCATGCCGGTTGCACCAACACTGCCTATTTCTTCTTTGTCTACCATCAACGCCACACAAGTCTTACTGGGTTTTTGCATATCAAGGATGGCCCGAAAAGCGGTGTAAGCACAGACTCTATCATCATGTCCATAGGCCATTACCATGCTGTGATCAAAACCATAGTCTCGTGCTTTGCCAGCGGGTACTGCCTCTAGCTCTGCAGAGACAAAGTCTTCTTCTGTAATTCCATATTTATCGTTCAGAAGTTTGAGGATGTTCTTCTTAACCCGATCTTTTTCATCTTTGTCGCCAAAGGGTATACTGCCTACGGTGATGTTTAGGTCTTCGCCTTCAATGGCTTGGGACATTTTCTTGTCCATCTGATCCTTGGAGAGGTGGATCAAGAGATCAGATACGCCCACGACTGGGTCATTATCATCTTCGCCAATAACTACATTGACTACGGTACCATCTTTTTTGACAACTACCCCATGAATCGCGAGGGGTGTGGTCACCCACTGATACTTCTTGATTCCTCCGTAATAATGTGTCTTCAACATGGCTAGGCCAGAGTCTTCGTATAATGGATTCTGTTTCAAATCTAGCCTCGGAGAATCCACATGAGCGCCGACAATCCTCAGGCCCTTTTCTAAGGGCTCACTACCGATGACGAAGAGAGCCAGTGCCTTTTGGGCCGTCACAGCGTAGATCCTATCGCCTGATTGTACCTGGTGTCCCTTGTCTATAAGGGTGTCGAGTCCTACAAATCCCTGTTCTTCAGCAATACGAATAAACTCTGTGATGCATTCCCGTTCAGTCTTGCATGTGGAGACAAAGTCCTTATAACCCTCAGAAAAGTCCATCAGCTCTTTGGTGGCATCTTCGGAATAGTTGTCCCATACATATCCGTATACCTTTTCTAAACTCGCAGTCAAGAGTATCGCTCTCCTTTGTAGTATCGGTTCTATCTAGCCTATAACTCATGTTACCATTTGTGCAGTGAAGATAAAAGGTCTATTGATGCCAAGAACCAAGTGCCTCACATATATTTGTGCTTTTCGCTGTACTCCTGCGTTTTCAGTTGTATTGCAGATTTTCGTGGGGAAAACATCTGGTGGCATCTAAACCCAAAACGCCCCACTCCCTAGAAAGACTAGCGTCATACTACTTTCACACACCACAACCACTTTTCTATCGAGGTCGCTCCCGCTTGGGCGATTCTGGAAGTTAGCTCGCTCAGCTTTGCACATACACTGAATGACTGCTATTGTTCCTAGCAAGGTAGGAATGAATATGAAGCGCACCCTCTCACCAAGAGCCGGGAGACGACGAGTCACTTCTACATATCTGGTGACAGGACATTCATGTTCCTCCATCCACCTTTCTGCAATCTCAACCTGACGCTCCGTTAATTCAAATATCATACCCACTGAAATACCTCCCTCTTAGTTGGCTAATTGTTGGGCCTTTCTCAAGTTCAAGCGCGCCAGCCACTCTTCACCGAGCTCCCTATAACACTCACCTAATAGCCGGTATGAACTCGCACAATCTGGATCCAAGGCAATCGCTTGAGTGAGAGTTTCCTTGGCTTGATCTAGCTCATCTAGCTTGAGATATGCAAGACCCAAGTTTCTCAGACAATCAATTCTTAAGGTCCTCCAATTCTCACCTTCAGACAGAGCGAAAGCTTGTCTGAAGTATTGTGCAGCTGCTTCATACTGCTTCTTCTCTAGGCAAAGCTCCCCTTTGGCGAAGAGATTGAGACCTCGTGATGGGTTCGCCAAGATAGCTTGATTAATCGCTGTTTGTGCCAAATCCCCCCTCCCCAAGAAGGTGGCCAGCTGAGCCAGATTGTAATTAAGATACTCGCAGTGGGGTGTTCGTCTTAACCCTTCCCGATATGCTGCTATGGCTTCCGCATAGAACCCCCCCTCTGCCAAGAGAACGCCTAGATTCAAAAAAGCATCACTTTCTTTCGGTTGTAAACCAGCCTGGATACGCAGACACTTTTCAGCCTGTTTGATCTGACCGTAATAGTTGA
>JAAYOK010000153.1 GCA_012520355.1 Bacillota bacterium
ACATAGGTAGGATAGTTCTTGAATCCTTGAATCCCCTTGGTCATTACGGCCAGTTGCGGTGGATCCATGATGAAAATACCCGGTAGTTCTTGGGCCAGGATGGCCTGGGCTTCCAGATACACATCACGGCGTTCACTACCTGTAGTCTTGATACCCTCGGCTATCAGGGCATCGTAGCGTTCATTGGAGAAATTGAAAAAGTTGCGACTACTCTCCGTCGTGTAACGAACCAAAATCGCATGGGGGTCGAGACGTCCTGCCAAGCCAATGACGGATACATCATAATCTCGCTGCGTATACACTCGCTCCAGCCAGGTACCCCACTCTACGATCTGCAGGTCCACATCAATACCTAAAGCCTTCCACTGCTCCGCCACGAGCTCCCCTGCTTGCACATGCAGTGGATAGTTAGCTGGCAGGGTTAGGGTCAGGCTCAAGTTCTCCTGGCCGGCCTCCTTGAGAAGCTCCTTGGCTCTGACCGGATCGTAGGGGTTTTCCTCAGCCAAATTGCCGTTGTAAAAGCCTGACATGGCGGGACTCAAGGCACTATCCAGAAGAGTCCCCAGTCCCCAGCCGGCGCCCAGGAGAATTTCATCCCGATTCACCCCAAGGGCCAGGGCCTTACGCACCCTTAGATCATTAAAGGGTGCCCGGGCGTTATTAATGGAAAAGACTTGCACAAGGTTCATGGGAAAGGACAAGACCTCAAGGGCTGGATCTCGTTCTACCTGGTGAAGTACACCAACTTCTAGGCGGGGTATCAGATCGACCCGTCCCGCTTTGAGATTCAACACCATGCTGTTTTCATCGGGAATAAGCAAGAAGCGGGCTTCCGCGAAGTAGGGCGTCTTCCCTGACCAGTGGTCGTCAAAACGGCGAAGAACTAGATGTTGGTTAGGGAGCCACTCCTCCAGCACGTAAGGTCCGGTACCCACGGGCTTGCGGGCTAAATCACCTGCATGGGCAGGGTAAATAGAAGCATAAACTTCACTGAGGCTGTAAATAAAGGCCCCATTTGGTTCAGTCAGCTGAATTTCTACCGCCTGATCTAAGGCCTTGACAGCCTCGATCATACCCAGTTCACCAGCTCGAACCGAGACATCCACATCCCGGGCCCGGTTCAAGGAATAGACAACATCCTCTGGCCCGAGCTTCGTTCCATCATGAAAGAGGGCATCCCTGAGATAAAACGTATATAGGGTACCTGTCTCATCCACCGTCCAATGGGTGGCTAGAGCCCCTTCAACTCCTCCCTCAGGCGTAGCCTTGACCAGTCCTTCATAGATGTTGAAGGCGATTTCACCTGTGGCTGCCGCGACAGCCTTCACAGGATCGAAGCTATCAGGGTCCTGGGGAATGGCAATATTCAACACTTGAGCAAAACCACTAGCACTACCAACGAGAACTGCTACGATGATAAAGATAGCTAAAGACCATGTATTCTTGTACATTACATTTCCTCCCTTCGGGCTGTTAAACCGAGGCGTAAGACATCGAGAACCTGCCTTAAGAATTGACGATTGCGGCGTTGATCGAAACAGTCAATCAACTCCTTACCCACAGCATGGTAGACAAAGAAGACAGCTTCTGGATCAAGGTCAGGGTTCACGTCACCCCGTGCCATGGCATCCCTTAAGAACTGGGCAAAATCACGAGCCCGGCTCAAACGCCCCTCTTCTAGTTGGGGCTGGAGAATCTCTGCCCGACTGTCCCAAAACTTATTGGCTACTTGATGCAAGAGGGGGTGTTTACGAGCAAATTCATAGGACAGGAGGTAGTACTCCTCTAAGACCGAGAAAATATCCCCGTCCCTGCTAAACGCCTTACTAACATAGCTTCGCTTTTTCTCATAAGCTTGATCAACCACATAGAGATACAAATCAAGCTTATCAGCAAAGTATTGATACATACTTCCTTTAGCAATGCCACACTTTTCCACTATCTTACTTAAGGAAGCCTGTTCAAAGGCATATTGGGCAAATTCTTCCACAGCGGCATCAACCACCGCTTGGCGTTTTTCTGGATCGAGATTGAAAAAGGTCTGTTTAGGCATGATCCACCCCCCAATGTGACCACCCGGTCACTTTTATGCCATAAGTATACCACGGAGAATCTAGATATGCTAGATCGTCCGTGGCGAAAAACGTAAAAACTAACGGAACTAACGGAAAAGGATCAAACCCAGAAGGGCCGCGCCAAGCAAGACCTTAATGGGATCCCAGTTTCGCAGGGCGACCAAGTAAAATGTGACCGCCGCCAAGACAAGGGTTATGGCCTGCTGACTCATGGAACTTAGCACTTGTAGCGTGGAGGATCCAACCTGGATTGCCGCAGCTCCAACCAAACCTACAACTACGGGCCTGAGACCGCCAAACATGAACTGCACGGTCTTAGAGTTTTTGTACTTTTCCCAGGCGCGACTAACAATAATCACACTAATCAAGGAAGGGAGGACAACAGCTGAACTCGCCACTAAAGCCCCCCCTATACCAGCCGAACGGAAGCCCACAAAGGTGGCCGCATTGACTGCAATAGGTCCAGGAGTCATTTCGGCAATTCCGATGATATCAACAAACTCAGCCGGAGTGAGCCATCCGTAGCGAACGATCTCCTGCCGAATGAGGGCCAACATGGCATAACCGCCGCCTAAGGTGAACATGCCAATCTTGAAAAAGGCACCGAATAACTGGACAAAAATCATGGCATTGCACCCCTTCTGCGGTAGTAGACGATGCCACTGAGGCCACCGAGCACGATCACCCAGATCACAGGAATAAGACCTGAAACACTGAGGAGTAAAGCACAAAGGGTAACCACCATGCCAAAGCGATCCCGCAGGGCATTTCTCCCTGCCTTCAAGGCCGCTGCGGCAATAAGTCCAAGGACCGCTGCCTTGACGCCAGAGAAGGCTCGTGCCACATAGAGATTTGATTGGAATTGGGAAAATAGTTGTGCTATGATGAGGATGACTATCACTGAAGGAGTCACCACACCTAAGAGGGCAGCGATGGCACCAGGCAAGCCGTAGAGACGGAGGCCAATGAAGACCCCCGTGTTCACAGCGATAGCGCCTGGTACAGACTGGGACAAAGCTAAGATATCTACGATTTCCTCCCGCTTGACCCAGCCATGTACATCCACAACCTCTTTTTCGATGAGTGGTAGCATGGCAAAACCACCACCAAACGTAAAAAGACCAATGCGAAAAAAGACGATAAATAGCTTCCAGTAATCACGTAGTTTTTCGTTCAAGACAGTACTCCTTATTCTTTGTTAATCATGAAATTCTTGCTCACCGAGGTGAACAGTTTGTTACATATTGAAGCTGACTTAATTTCTACCCTAGCAAGCTTTTCCAGGGTAGGCGATTTAAAGGATCTAACTTTCTTGGCCCATTCGCAGCGAGTGGCACATATCTCCTACCGGCTTGGCAGAGCACTGACTCTCAGCCGGCTCGAGCTGAAAGAACTTGTCCTGAGCGCGCTTATGCATGATATTGGCATTATGACCTACAAGGAACAGCTCACACTTGCGGATCTTGAACCGAAGAAGAATCATGTAGCATCCCATTGCCAAGTGGGATACAATCTCTTAAAGGGTACCCAAACCTTTGGTTGGCTGGCACAAAACATCCTAGAGCACCATGATTACCACTCATCGAATCTACGAATCATTCCAGCCATTCTCCATCTTGCGGACCGTGTGGATATTCTCCTGGATAAGAATGGGTATTCCCTCAACCAGGTAGACAATCTCCTCCACTATTTTACCTTGAAGTCAGGTCATATCTTCAATCCCGCTGTAGTGGATGCCTTGCGAGGCTTGGCCAAGATACCCAGTTTCTGGCTGGATCTCGACTATGGAAATTATACCTATTATGATGAGCATGATTCTTTCAAGCATATTCTCACCCTTGACGAGCTAGAAGAACTGGCCCAACTGGTCACCTACTTGGTGGACTCCAAGTCGCAGTTCACCCATGATCACTCCCAAGCGGTCACTAGAGTTGTGGCCTTTTTGGCCGGTAAGTTACATATGTCCCAAGACCACGTTCGCCTGCTTAAGATCGCGGCCATGGTCCACGATATCGGTAAACTTGCGATTCCCGACGAGATCCTCCTCCATCCCGGAGCTCTCACCCGGGAGCAAAGGTTGGTGATGAAACAGCACACCTACCACAGTTACCATCTGATTCGTTGCATCGGTCCTGGGGCCGAGCACTTAGCTGGCTGGGCTTCCTATCATCATGAGAGGTTAAATGGAACAGGCTACCCCTTTGGACTCAGTGCCTCTGACCTAGACAGAGAAGCACGCCTCATGGCCATTGCAGATATGACCGAGTCGTTGCTCGAGGCCAGGCCGTATCGGCAGGGCATGTCCCAAGAAAGGGTCGCTCAGATCCTAAAAAATAGTGTGGCTGCAGGCCATATTGATCCCGAACTCACCGATCTGGCCTTGTCTTATCTGGACGAGATCGCCGAGATTGTGGACGCTTGCCAAAAGCCGGCATAAAAGAGGTACCCAAGACGGGTACCTTTCTTTATGCCTCTAAACCCGCTCGCACCAGTTGGTCGAAGGATGCCTTGATCTGCTGTAGCCTTGCTTCTGCCTGCTGTCGGTTTTCCCCCTGTACTTCTATGTACAGTTTCATCTTGGGTTCTGTACCCGAGGGCCGCAGGGTCACCTTGCTGCCTTCTGCTGTAATCCACTGCAAAACCCCTTCTTGGGGCAAGGAGATGATGCTTTCCTCCTGGGTACGTAGATCAAGATGGGTACTGGTACCATAGTTTAGGACCTCCACTACCTGTTCTGATCCAATGGTTCGAATGGGTTCCCGCTCCAACCGCTGAATGAACTCCCGGGAACGCTCTGCCTCAAGACTTGTGGCAAAGGAATAGGATACTAGATCCTGCAGGTAATAACCATGCTCCTGCATGAGCTCCTCGAAACGCTCTACGAGAGTGCTTCCCTGTCTTTGATACAAAGCCGCCACCTGGGCAATGAGGAGACTCGCCAAAACAGCATCCTTATCCCGGACCGCCATTCCAGCCAAATAACCATAGCTTTCTTCGAAGCCCAAGGCAAACTCCAGGTCCTCCTGGGGCAGGCGATCCATCAGGGTTCCAATATACTTGAACCCGGTGAGAGTGTCTCTCACCTGGGCCCCGTACTTATGGGCAATGGGCCGCACCATGTCAGTGGTTACAATGGTCTTAATCACAACCGAGCGTCTTGCTCTCTCAGGATCGAGCTGGGAAAGCAGATAGTCGGCGAGCAACACCCCTACCTGGTTTCCGTTAAGCAGAATCCACTCCCCACCTTGCTGCACAGCCACACCCATCCGATCCGCATCGGGATCGGTAGCAATGATGAGATCGTAAGGCTCCTCTTTTGCTTGCTCGAAGGCCAAAGCGAAAGCCTTAGGGTCTTCAGGATTTGGGTAGCTCACTGTGGGAAAATCCCCATCAGGAGCCATTTGCTGATCCACCGTGGCGACGTTGGTAAAGCCAGCGCGACGGAGGATCGCAGGAACATATTGGCCACCTGTGCCATGGAGAGGTGTATACAAAACACGCAAGTTCTCTGTCTCTACAAGTGGAGGTGCGATCTGGAGCAAACTGGCATAATAGGCTTCCGTCACCTCTGCCCCGAGCCACTGCCAAAGGGGACTCTCCTGGGCCTGATGATCAACTAGAACACTGTCCAAACCTAGATTTGCCATCTCCGTACTGATGCCTAATGCTTCCTCGCTCAGCATTTGGTTGCCATGTTCATTATACACCTTGTATCCATTGTACTCCGGTGGATTGTGACTGGCTGTGATGACAATTCCCGCAGAGGCGCCAAAGTAGCGTACCGCAAAAGACAGTAAGGGAGTTGGTGCAACGGTGGGAAAGACGTAGACTTGGATCTGATTCGCCACTAACACACTGGCAGCCGCCTCCGTAAACTCCCTGGACATATGGCGCGAATCATGGGCGATGGCTACGCCGCCTGTTTTTCCTTGGGCTTTGAGCTGATTGGCTAGGGCCTGGGTTACAAGGCGTACAGTGTAGATATTCATCCGGTTCGCCCCTGCTCCGAGCCGTCCCCGCAAACCTCCAGTGCCAAATCCCAACCACTTAAAAAAACGATCTTCTATTTCCCCAGGATGATCAGCTAACTCCCGCAGTTCCTCCTTGGTGTCCTCATCGATCAATGGATCCTGCAGCCACAACTCATAGCGCGTCCTTGCGTCCATATCTATGCCCTCCTTTTTGGTCCATGCTAGAACATTCTAGATATGGTTTCGCTTCCCTGCAAAAAAGGAAAATGACTACGCCCTTAGGCGGTAGCAACGTTCTTGCGTTTGGCGCTTCGAATCTCCGCTATAATCCATAAGCCTATGGGTATTATCACTTGCATCAAAACGTTGGAAGGTCCGATCACTTTGGTCACACTTCTCTCCACTTCCATCATGTTCTTGGCCAACCATTGGGCTCCTGGGATCATGGCCAAGGCCACAGGTGTAACCAGAAAGCGATAATCGCTAAACCCCAAGCCAATGGCCAAGGTTTTGCTAGCAGCCAAGATACACACAGCCGCTTTCAAGAACCCTCCAATGGCAAAACTGATAGAAACAATGGCCTCCAGGCGAGTCAGAAAAGCCACCACATCAATCCGAGACATGGCCACAAAGACCGGGAAGTAGTTCGTCACATACTGTTCTACTCCCAAGACAGCGAGGCTCGAGTTGGCGATAGCTAACATGACCAGGGACGCTATGAGCAGGCCTGGGAGTAAGACCCTGTAGGGAGAATCTGGTTTGATGAAGTCATCAAAAGCCCAGAAAAGGACAATCGTTTCGAGAAAAGGAAGGTCCAGGAGTTGCAGAGCTCCAAACAAGACTGGTTGAAAGCCTTCATACATGACTGGCAAGAACTCAGCAAAATGCACTTCACTCATGAGCATCCCAAAAGCGAAAAAAAGAATAAGTAAGACGCCCCTGATCATCACGGTGCTAAAGCGGGCCAAAACCTCAATCCCCTCCTTTGCGGCCCAGATCCCAAGGAGCACAAAGCCGATGGCTACGACGAACCGAGGGGTACTCGGCAGAGAAATGGTCTCAATGAACCTTGTCAAATCAATCAGAACATAGGACCCTAAGCGCCAAGCATAGAGACTGTAGCTTAGTGCCAACGCCCGAGAAGGCCATTTACCAAATAGAGTTGCCAGGCCTTCTTGCAAAGATTTCCCCTGCATGAGGCTGCGCAAACGAGCATACAGAGCCAACATGGGGACTGCCAATATGATGGCCACCAAGAAGGCTAACCAAAGATCGTTACCAGCGCGGCTACCCAAATCCATGTTAAAGGAGTTACCGAGAACAAAGAGGATGACGATTGCCACACCCTGACGATCAGGCACCAACTCCTTCATTGCTGTCCACCCCCTGACCAAAGCTTACTTACCCAGTGTAAGAACATCCCTAGAGGTTGGGGAACAGGCACTTCCCAGCCAGATACGATCAAGACACTGAGTGCTGCTGCCGCAAGCAAAGCACCTAGATAGGCCACGATCTGCCTCCAAGGTCGCTCTGACCACAACCAGAGTTCAAACGCCGCCACCACAGCGTAGCCGAGAATAACGAGGACCACCATCTCAGCGCCTCGGAGTAATGGGATAAGCACGTACTCCTGTTAAGACAATTCTGCATTTGACCTCCACATCAATGGCCAACTCTTGTAGGTGGGCATCCCAATCCTGGGAATAGCGGCGCCAGATCTCTGGCTCTTGGCGCCTCACCATTTGGCCAAAACCGAGAATATCGGAGCCAAACTCTTTTTGCGTCTTCTCTACGAACTCCCGGATTCGTCGGTTGAAATAGTGGGCTAGTTGTTCTTCCATGCTAGCCACAATGGAAGAATCGTGAAAGGAAAAGTTGGCCGTTCCAAGCTCAGTTACATCAAACTCCAGTTCTACACCTATTTTCATCGACAAATCACCACCTTCCGTCTGTGGACTCAGTTCTGCGGTATTGTTGACAAACTCATAGGTAATGGGGTAGGTTTCCCCACGGATCTTTGTTTCCATCACAAAACGTCCTGACTGCTCCATCCCTTGGAGCAAGCAAAAAACCTGCGATTCTTCCCCATTGAGCCATCCCACCATACGATCGAGCTTGAACACAGCCGTTCCTTTTATAATGGGAACCTTGTCCGTCCCTTCCTGGACCAATTGCACCGTGGGCAAAGCACCACAAACACCGGTCGCCAACATATCCTTGACAAATTCCCAGACCTGTTGGGGGAGAAACGTCGAAAGGGAGCTCTGCAAACGCGCGGTACTGGCTAGATGTTCGCTAACCGACTTGGCAAAAAGGGGCTTACTATTGAAGACTTCTTCAACCGTACAGTCTTTGGTCACAAAAAAAGGAGTTGTGGTTCGCATATCACGTGCTCGTACCAGGTATTCGACAGCCGGGAGCAAACCGTTTCTGGCCACCTCCTCCGATACAAGAAAGACCTGGGCATGGGGATAGAAGATTTCCAGGCCGGCTGGGTTAGTTAGGGTACGGACCGCACTAGAAAAACTCCTTCCCTTGGTGGAAAGTACCACGGGCTGAGACTCTGGTTCTTGACCCCCACCCGTTGACATGATCATTTCTGTGATTAAGACAAAGTCGGGGTCCACTTGGTCCACACCAAAGCCAAAGACAAAATCCAAGAACGCAATCTCCCGATAATCCCAGCAACCGACTAGAAGCAAGGCGAGAACGAAAATCACAAAATACTTTAGGAAGCGGAGCTTCATGGTTCCCTACTCCTTGACTTGGGTTCTAAGCGCTGCCTGTCCTTGGCACCTAGATAGCGAGGCCGTAAGACCATTTTCCACCAAGGCAGGCGGACTGCGGTATCCTTCATACCTTGGGCTGTAAAGGAAGTTAGAGCTGAAAGGTATGGAACCCCAAAGGATTGCATGGCCGAAAGTTGCAGAACAATTGCCATGAATCCTAGAACAAACCCATGCAAACCAAGTACGGAGGAGGTTAAGACCAGAAATAGACGCATGATGACGGCAGCGTCATAGACGTAGGAGACGACAAAGCCTGCAATAGCCGTAAGTCCCACCACAACGATCATGGGTGCACCAACTAAGCTAGCGTTGACCGCCGCGTCCCCGAGAACAATAGCCCCTACGATACTAATGGCTTGACCCACCGGGCGAGGCAAACGGACACCACCCTCTCTTAAGATTTCAAAGACCAAGCCCATGAGTACCACTTCCACAAAACCAGGAAAGGGTACATTCTTGCGGGCAGCCGCAATGCTGAGGGCCAAGGGTGTTGGAATGAGCTGTGGATGATAGGCGATCAGGGCTAAATAAATGGCAGGAGTACTGGTTGTAAGGAAAAAGCTGATATAGCGTAAGAAACGATGAAATGTTCCCGCCAGCCAATGGTTATAGTAGTCCTCGTTGGCTTGAAAGATTTCCACGAACAGATGGGGCATGGTGAGGGCAAAGGGGCTACCGTCAACGATAACTGCCACTCTTCCTTCGAGGATCTTAGCCGCGACAATATCGGGCCGCTCGGTATACCCAACAGTGGGCAGGGAAAAGTTCGGGCCATCTTGGATCAGTTCCTGAATATAACCGGAATCGAGAACCGCATCAATCTCGATTCTCTCCATCCGTTTCACGACTTCATCCACCAAGTCCACGGATACAATCGGCTCCACGTAAACAATCGCTGTTTTCGTCTTCGTTTGCTTGCCCACATCGAGATACTTGACTTTTAACTGGGGACCTGCGATTTTGCGCCTCACCAAATTGACATTGACCCCCAAATCTTCGGTAAAACCTTGGCGGGGTCCCCGGACTACAGTCTCCGACTCAGGTTCGGTAATGGTCCTCCGATCCCAACCAGGAGCCTCAACCATGATACCAAAGTTGCAGCCCTCCACAAGTACCACTCCAGAGCCTCGGGCAATGGCATCAACTAACTTCATGTAATGGGATGAAGAGGCCACCTGATCACTTTGGACCACCCGCTCACTAATAAAGTCAGCTAGTTCTTGTCCGGAGCTTCTTAGCGGCAAGGAGCTCGTCATGAGGGGCCGCATGACATATTGGCTCAGAAACTCTGAGTTGGTCATATTGTCGGCAAAGATCAAGACACAAGAACGAGAGTTGGGTTCTGCGGTGCGAAAACGGCGATACATAATGCTTTCATCATGAATCAAGATATCACGTTGGAACCAATTCAGGTTTCTTTCCAGGGAAGGGCTCAGCCGCTCTAAGCCTTTCACGTTCGGTTTATGCTTTTTGGCTCTTTTCCAAAAGAACATCGCACACTTCCCTCCCACTTTTTGCTAGTATATCCAAAAAGAGAAGGAATATAAAAAGTCGACCCTCACGAGTCGACTTAGTTTCTACTTCACACTTCACCTATTGATCATTCTGGGCCCTGCGCAAGCTGGCTAAACCAGCACGAATACTCTCTGGTGGAGAGATTTTGTAGACTTCCGTCTCCAAAATTAGCCACTCTACCCCAGTGTCTAAAGTGGTCTTCAGCACCGTGGGCAAGTCCAAACGTCCATAACCAACATCTGTCTGCCTGTTTTCATCATCAAAGTCCTTAATATGCACAAGTGGTGTGCGTCCCGCATATTTCCGCAAGTACCCCACTGGGTTCTCTCCCCCATGGAGAATCCAGCCCAGATCGAGCTGGGCAAAAACAGACTGTGGATCAACCGCTGCAAAAAAGTGATCCAGAGCATAGGAGCCGTCCAAAAGCACGAACTCAAAGCTGTGATTATGATATCCCAAGCGAAAGCCCTGGTCCGCTACTCGTTTTCCGATCTCACTGAGATCCTTGGCAAAACGACGCCAGTTTTCAGCCGAACTTTGGTCAAAGCCTTGAGGGGGCACAGGGCAGACTAGAGTACGGTTCCCTAAAACCCGATTATAGGTGATCTCTTCCTCTAGATGCTCCTGCAAACGTTCAAAGGATACATGACTACTGACCGCCTGGAGATTGAGCCTTGCCAAGTGGTCCTTCATTTCTTCACTGGGTAGACTGCCATAACCGGCAAATTCGACCCCTTCATACCCAAGCCCGGCTGCGAGTTCGAGGGCTGCAACGAAATCTTGCCCGGCTAGTTCTCGTAAGGAATACAATTGCAAAGCGATGGGATGCTTATTCATCATGACCTCCTAGCGCAATTTCCAAATCCGTTGACTATACTCTTCAATCGTCCGGTCACTCGAAAAGTAACCAGCATGACCAATATTGATGATGGCCTTTTTCCACCAGATGTCCGGTTGTCGGTACTGAGCATCAATCTGTTCGTGCGCTTCTCTATAAGCTGCAAAGTCTTGCAGGATAAAGTAAGGATCAGCCATACCACCCCAGCCATGGAGTAAGCCATGGCGAAGGTCCTGATAGAGTGCGAGCTTTTGGGCATTGACAAAGCCGTCTACAAGCTGATCGAGCACTTGCTTGAGGTAGGGATCCGCCAAGTAGAGATCGTAGGGACGATAGTTTTGTTCACCGTAGTATCGGCTGGTTTCCTCCGCCCTCAGGCCAAAGATAAAGATATTTTCCTCACCCACCGCCTGGGCGATCTCTACATTTGCTCCGTCTAGGGTGCCAATGGTCAGGGCTCCGTTGAGCATAAACTTCATGTTCCCCGTCCCTGATGCTTCCTTTCCTGCCGTAGAAATCTGCTCGCTCACGTCGGAGGCAGGAATAATGGCCTCGGCCAGAGACACTCGATAATTCTCTAAGAACACGACTTTGAGCTTGCCATGGATGGTAGGATCATTGTTGATTCGTTCACCCACATCATGAATCAGCTTAATGATGAGCTTGGCCATGCCATAACCTGGTGCAGCCTTGGCACCGAAAATGAAGGTGCGGGGATGCAGATCAAAACTAGGATCCTCTAAGAGACGGTTATACAGGTAAAGAACGTGTAGAATATTCAGGAGTTGCCGTTTGTACTCGTGTAGCCTCTTGATCTGCACATCAAAAATTGAGCTTGGATCGACCTGGATGTGATTGTGATCCGCGATGTATTTCGCCAGGGCGATCTTATTGTTATGTCGGATCGCGGCCAAAGCTTCTTGTGTGCCCTTATCATCTTGATAGGGAAGGAAATTTGCGAGCTCCTCTGGATGCTTGATCCAACCTGGCCCGATGCGATCTGTTATGAGCTCTGCAAGCCCCCGATTGGCCTTCAGCAAAAAACGCCTAAAGGTGACACCATTGGTCACATTGGTGAACTTTTCCGGGTAGAAATCAGCGAACTCCGCAAAAACCTCATCACGTAAAATCTGGCTGTGCAATCTAGCTACACCATTAACAGAAAAGGAACCAACGATGCAAAGATGGGCCATCTTCACTTCATGATGGGCAATGACGGAGAGGCGGGCGATTCTGTCCCAGTCTCCTGGATAGCGCTCCCAAAGGGAGGCACAAAAACGTTCGTTGATTTCATAGACGATATCCCAGAGCCTAGGCAAGAGATCGCGAAACAAACCTTCAGGCCAGCGTTCTAAGGCTTCCTCCATAATCGTATGGTTCGTATAAGCAAAGGTTTGCTTCGTAACATTCCAGGCCTGATCCCAATCTAATCCGTCTTCATCCAGGAGAATCCGCATCAGCTCAGGGATGGCTAGGGCTGGATGGGTATCATTGATGTGAATGACAACATGGTCTGGGAACTTGGCAAAGTCGGTTCCATGTTGCCTGCGAAATCTCCTGACGATACTTTGGACACTTGCGGATACGAAGAAGTATTGCTGTTTCAGACGGAGTGCCTTACCTTCTGGGTGATTATCATCAGGATAAAGAACTTTGGAAATGACTTCAGCCAGCTCTTTTTCTTCCAGGGCGTCAAGATACTTACCCTGGCCAAACAAGCTCATATCAAAGTGTTTGGTTGCCCGAGCAGCCCATAAACGTAGGGAGTTCACCACATCGGACTCATAGCCCAAAATTGGCATTTCATAGGGTACAGCCCGCACAGATTGATACCCCTTATGCTCATAAACCAAGCGCCCGTCCACTTCATTGGCCTCTACAAAACCGCCAAACTTGACAATTTCTGTCTCTTCTGGAAGTGCAATCTCCCAGCTAGAACCGTTCTCTAACCAAGGATCGGAAATTTCGACCTGGTAACCATCGACGATCTTCTGTTGAAAAAGGCCATACTCATAGCGAATGCCACAGCCAGTGGCCTTATACCCGAGCGTTGCCAAGGAATCTAAGAAACAAGCGGCTAGACGCCCTAAACCACCATTACCCAACCCTGGATCTGGCTCAATTTCTTTGAGTTCCTCCAGATCCAAATCTAATTCATAACAAACTTCCGTGACCACATCTTCGATGCCCAAGTTAATCAGATTATTACTCAGGGCTCGCCCCATCAAGAATTCCATGGAGAGGTAGTACACTTCTTTACCATCGTAGTTCCCCATGAGTTCACGGGAATACGCTCTTTGCTCCTTAACTAAATCCGAAACCACCTGAGTGATTGCTTGGTATATCTGGTCTTTCGAAGCAGCTCGAATGCTACGCCCAAACATTCTTTGTACTTTGGTCTCCAAAGCTGCCCGAAAGATCCGTTTTTTATCCATTTTTTGGTTCAATTCCTTCACCTACTTTTGCGATTTTTCCTGTCCCCCTCGCAGGATTTCCACCGAAGGAGGGGAAACTAATCTATAAAAGGGGGAGATGCTTATGAGTTTTATGTTTGAAAGCGGCGAATACTTCGTACGAATTAAGCGTGAAGGTGGGCACCTAAAAATTACCATTTGGGATCGTCGAGGTGACAAACTCCTCAGCGACTTGTTGGGCCCTGATCCTGCACTCCAATTCTGGAATAGAGTAGAAGCCTTAACTGACAAGAACCTGGTTGCTGACTTAAAGACAAAGGTAGTGTCTTAAGGGCAACACCACCAATATAGAAAAGGCGTCCACCAAACCCAATGGACGTCTTTTTCGGTATTTCCATTATGATGTACGGCGTGAACCCAAATCTAGAACCTTCAAAGCATGGAAAATCGCGGAATAGACATAAGCGATATAGGTTGGATCCATTTCAGCCACTCGGCTAAACGCATCTCCCTTATGTGTTGTCTTATAGGCGGGTTCCAAGCCGTTGAGGGACTCGGCCATCAATTGGCTCAGATCATCCCGCTCGAAAAACAGCTTTTGATTGGATAGAATCTCACTGACCGCAAAGCCCAAAATCGCCTCAGTTGTATTGGTCAACTCTACGCGATCATGTTCATGCCTGGGACTGACCTTAACCAATTGTAGTGCTTTGTAACACTCTAGCATCACCTTATTGAAGAGACCTGTTTCCAAATCCTCAAGCTCCAAACCTGGAGGCTTCGGTTGGCCCGTCAAAAGTGGATGATATCGGTGCTGGAGCCGGTTCAGCATCTGAGCCTTGATGTCGTCTTGGCACATAGAACAGCTGCAGGCCCTTTTGTCCTCTTCAAGCACCTTTTCAACTGCTTGCTCAACCACATCCTCCATGGCATTGTGGATAGCATAGTCTTCTGGTCGTATCCTCACAACCATCCTCCTCACTTTTGAGCCACAATCAAGCAATCTTCTCCACCATTATACTCTCCCAGAGCGGAGTTGGCATACACTCCCTCAACCGTGAAACCAACTTGCTCCAATAAAGAAACCATTCTCTGAGGCTTCACCACTGCTTCCTTACTGGCATAGACAGTGATCTGCGGCTTAGCTGGTTCCTTCGGATAAATATAATTAACTTGGTTCAATAGGCGCAAATCTGGTGCCAAACCTTTGATTTGCACTACACTCAAGTAGATCTCTTCTGTCAGGGGATGCATACCCTGGAGGGCCAATTCTGGCCATCCTTCTCCGAGCTCAACCTCTCCTGCCAAGAAGTCAAAGACAAGGTAACCGCCTTCAGTCAAGTGCCTGAAACAGTTGCTGAAAACGGCTAGACGGTCTTGATCGTTATGCATATACATGATGGAACAATAAGGAATGATGATCGTCTCGAATGGCTCCCTAAAGGAAAAAGAACGCATATCACTCTCCACCAAAGCAACTTCAGAGGCTCTAGGACCAAGTCGCTTTGTAGCTTTGCTTAACATAGCGGGAGACAAATCAAGGCCCGTCACATCCAGTCCTGCATCGAGTAAAGGGGGAATCAAACGCCCCGAACCACAAGCCAAATCAAGGACTTTCCCACCCCGCTTGGCCGCGAACTGAACATAGAAGGGGTCATCACTACCTTTACTTACCAATAAGTCATACAATTCCGCATTGGCATAGGGATCCCCTTCTCTTGCTCGCTTCTTCCTTAACAATTCTGCGGCAAAACCAAAATACATGTCCATATCTCAAATCCTAACGCCGTTTATCGATAAAGGCGCCTTCAGCACTAGACACACGCCCTACGTAAGCACGGTTCGACTGTTTTCCACTTTGAAGCTTCTTAGCCTCGTCTCGCAACTGTCCGAGACTACGTTTGACCAACGATTCTATCACTTCGCTATCTTCTTGTACTCTCACCATCTCTTCCGCTAAAGCGCGTTTTAAAAGAGCAAGCGTTCCAGCCTCGCCGTCACCCTCTTGCCCTTGAATCTTCTCATCGAGCTTGTCAATCCGGCTGATAACGACTGCTCTTTGATCAAGCAGCGCTAAGAATTCATCACCCACAGCATCGTCTTCCACGAGCTGTGAAGGGGCAAACTCAGCCATGGACTGGCTGAGTCTGCCTAACTCTTTGCAGAGATCGAGTTTTTGTTGATAGAGTTCAAGGAGCATCACTCAAAATCACCCTTGCATGGACATAAGTTGTTGTGTGAGCCAATCACCTTGGGAATAAAGTTGTCCAAGTACTCGTTCCATGGCGGCAAACTTAGCCCACTGGCTTTCTTCATAGCGAAGGAGACGTTCTTCCATGGCACTTAGGCGAGATTCATAATCACGGATTCGCTCACCAAGGAAACTCTGGTCATAGGAAATGCTTGCCTTCCCCGCGGTCTGATCGAGACGCTTCATGGCGTTATCCAAGACCGAGGTTAACTTCCTGGAGATCCCTGGTTCAGAGCCTTCTTCAGCACCTTGGGCAAAGAGATTCTGCACCGCTTCGGGATTCTCTTCGATGGCTGAACGAAGCTTATCTTCATTGACATGTAATCGACCATATTCAAACCATGAGCCTGTGGTAATCCCTATTTGGGCTAGACTGATGGTATTTCTATCTTTGTCCTTCACACCAGCGCCTAAAGCAATACGCATTTCACTTAAGAACCCACTAATCATGGAATCGGAGCGAAGCAGGCCGCTCTTGGCCTTTTCCTCCCAGAGCTCAATCTCCTTATCGGAAAGATCAGCCCTTTGGGCATCCGTTAGTGGTGGGAAATCCCGATAGACTTCTTCACGGGTGGCAGCATTGAGCTCGTCAATGAGTTCGTTATACATGTTAACAAACTCTTTGACCTTATCCACAACCGCATCTACATCTTGACGTACTTCGATGCGCACCTTAGCGCCTTCAGGTGCGTCGAGCAAGTTCACAGTGACGCCGTTGACGTCGAAGGTGTTGCTACTTTGCTCAGTTTCAAGGCCATTGATGGTCACGATGGCGTCTTGTCCATTTGTGACGTCATTGCCAAAGATCTCGACAAAAGCATTGTCCCCAACGATTGTCGCATCTGCACCTGTCGCGTTTGTGGTGAAGGAAATCGAATCACCATGTGCGAAGGCACTAATGCCCAACTCTTTCTTGGAATTAATTCGAGCCGCGATATCGGCAAGGGTATCAGTTTCTTTGATTTCTATCTCGACCATATTGTCTTCCGATGTTCCAATCTTAAAATCTTCTCCGTCTCCGACTTTCGGGAAACTGACATTTTCAGCAATCTGCTGAGCTGACTTCGCTAGTTGCTTGACCTCCAAGTCATAGGTGCCAGCCTGGGCCCTACCGGTTGCAGTCGCGGTTAGAACATCTGTGCGCGACGACGAGGCAGTAAACTTCTGCAGAGTGTTGGACAACCTCATGTCGAAAGCGAAATTCCTAAACCGGGATAGTTTCATGTTTATGTCACGATACGCATCCCGCTTCCACTCGGCTTTTACTTTTTGTTGAAAGACTTTATCCACTGGAATACGTTGGACGGTCATGATATCTTTGATAATTTGTTCGGTATCCATCCCAGAATTCAGTCCGGAAATTCTCATCATTCTCACCTCATCCTTAAGATTCTACTCTTTCTATCGGTAATCCTAACCCTAGTCTTTAGCTCTTTTGGACATAGTTTCCAATTATACAAAGGTATTTCTCCAGAGCGGTCCAATCTCCTTTTACTTGGGGGGAGATTGGACCGCAAGAGTCAACATATATTGGTGGAAAAGGTTAAAAATTTAATTTGACAATGTTCCACATCTGTGGTATGGTGGAAACGGTTAAGACTTTAAATGAAGCGAACACGTATGGCCTCGAGTTCTACCTCAGAGTGAGCACAAGGTTTTCAAGGTTTGCGTAGTTTAGGCTTTGACTAGAAAACATCTTTAGGAGGCCATTGAATGACTGGTAGAGTTAAATGGTTTAACGCAGAAAAAGGTTTCGGATTTATTGAGCGCGAAGACGGCGACGACGTGTTTGTACACTTCTCCGCTATCCAAGGCTCCGGTTTCAAATCCCTTAACGAGGGTGAAGAAGTTAGCTTTGATATCGTGGACGGCGACCGCGGCCCACAAGCTGCTAACGTAGTTCGTCTCTAAGTTAAAGAACACCATGGATTAAAAAGCTCCATTCTGCGGAATGGGGCTTTTTTTGTGTTTACTGTTTGCTGCCGCCTATCCCTGTGAAATGATTAACTTACTAACAATTCAAGAGGAAACTTTAAATCTCCGCCGAATACTTTAACAAAATCATCTGGAGGTGCTTTTATGTTTCGCTTGAAACGGAATCTCATCATCACCCTCGTGTTAGTCGCTCTCTGTGTTCCCAGTTTGGCTTTGGCCCAAACCACCACGGTAGAGTTCTGGCACAGCATGACCGGTTCGAGACTGACGGTGCTCAACAATGTAGTCGAACAGTTTAATGCCCTAAACCCTGCTCAACAAATTGCGCCAGTCCTCATCGGTACCTACGAGGAAGGACTCACCCGCTTTATGGCTGCATACCCAGTCAACCAAGAACCGGGAATTGTGCAAGTTTATGAAGTGGGCACGCAAGCGATGCACGATAGCGGCATGATTATTCCCGCTTATCAGATCCCGGAGCGCCTCGGCCAAGAATGGGATTTCGGCCAATATGTAGCCCCCATCGTGCGCTACTACTCCAAGGACGGCAACCTCTGGTCCTGGCCTTTTGCTTCTTCGTCGGCTATGTTGTATTATAACGCGGATCATCTGCGCCAAGCGGGCCTTGATCCCGATAAACCGCCTACAACCTGGCAAGAAATGTATGAAATGGGACTTCAGTTGATTGAAGCTGGCGTTGTCACCCATGCCATGAGTACGGGTTGGCCCGACTGGATGTTCGAAACCCAACTGGCCATGCATGACCAAGAGTTTGCCAATATGGGTAATGGACGGGAAGGATATCCAACAGAAGTATCTTGGCCTAGCGAGTTCACCGATGAACTGATGGCTATTTGGGGCAAGATGGCAGCGGATAATGTTTGGATTTATGGTGGTGCTGAGTATAACGCTAACGGCGCCTTCAATAGTGGTGAAATCACATTCTTAATGCAATCCACCTCTTCCTTAGACGGTGTACTGAATACCGTGGGAGACAATTTCGAAGTGCGGACCACATTCTTACCCCGTCTCAGCGACGAATATCCTCGGGGTAATGTACTCATTGGCGGTAACAGTTTGTATGTTTCCAATCGAGTGACCGATGAAGAACTTGCCGTCATCTTTGAGTTCTTTAAGTTCCTCTCAGATCCAGATATCGGAACCTATTGGCACAAGAATACCGGATACTTCCCAGCAACAAATGCTGGTATGCAAGCGCTCATGAACGAAGGCTGGTTTACCCAGAGTCCTAACCACCTCACCGCCTTCTTGCAGATTCTCTCTGGCAAAACCGAAGGAAATGCTGCGGCAGGCATGCGCTTAGGACTCTTTGCCCAAGCTCGTGAATGGGTACGTGATGCACTTGAGAAGATCGCTCGGGGCGAAGATCAAAGAGCAGCCCTAGAGTATTCAGCACGTCAGATCAACCAATTGTTAGCTGATTACAACGAGTTTCTCGACTAAGTTTTGTCAGACTTAGGAGGAAACTAGATCACCGGAGGTCCATCCTCCGGTGATCTCTACTATGTGTACTAGGTCAGGAGGATTTTCTTGGACAGATTTCCTAAACACCGCATTCTTCCCTACGGATTGATTCTTCCTTCCCTTACGGTTATTATAGCTTTCTTGATCATTCCCTTTGGGCAAGCGGTCTATCAATCATTCTTTCGCGTTTCTCCCTTTGGACGACAATTGCGTTACGTTGGCTGGAGGAACTATATAGAGATGTTTCAGTCGTCGGAGTATCTGGCGAGCTTCCAAAGTACGCTGGTCTTTTCGGTCTTGGTCATTGGCTTTGGTCTAACCATTGCCCTTGTTGTGGCACTCCTTACCACGCAAAAAATCCGGGGTGCAGCCTTCTATCAAATCGCCTTCATTTGGACCTATGCCATGTCCCCCATTATCGCGGGCGTCATGTGGTCTTTGATCTTTGATCCGTCCATTGGCATCTTAACCCATGCCATCGCAGATTTGACCGGATATAGAATTAACTACTTTACGGACACGGTGGCCGCCTTTATCTTAGTCACAGTTGCTTCGGTCTGGGTGATGCTTGGCTACAACATCTGCTTTTTTGTGGCGGGATTGCAAAATGTACCACATGAGTTAAAAGAAGCAGCAGCCATTGACGGAGCCACATCCTGGCAAGTCTTTTGGGTAGTAACCTTTCCCATGTTGAGCCCCACAACGGCCTTCTTGATTTTCGTCAATACAGTCTACGCCTTTTTCCAATCCTTCGGTTTGATTGATGTGGTGACCCAGGGTGGACCGAACCGCACCACAGAATTCCTGATCTATAAGATCTATCGTGATGGTTTTGGACGCATGCAAGAAGGGCAAGCGGCGGCACAGTCGGTAGTTCTATTTATCCTGGTGGCCCTTGTTGGAGCATTCCAGATCTACACATCAACTAGAAAATCCGTCTATCATCGCTAAGGAGGTGTTTTCATGCGATTTAAACGTAAGACAGTGCAGAACCTACTCACCCATGTCGTCTTGCTTTTGACTCTTTTCGCTGTGACCTTTCCCATCTATTACGCCTTCGTCATGGCCACCCATACGCATCAAGACGCCTATGCCTTCCCACCTATTCTCACCCCAGGTAAGCAGCTGTGGCCCAATTTAAAGGAAGCCTGGAGTCGGGTTGACATGAGCGTCGTTCTCAATAATAGCCTAATCATTGCAGTTGTTGTGTCCTTCGGCAAGATCGTTTTTTCCATCTTGGCGGCCTTTGCCTTTACCCACTTTAAGTTTCGGGGAAACTGGTTCTTGTTCCCCCTTTGTATGGTGACGCAGATGATGCCTCTACCGGTGAGGGTGATTCCGCTTTACCAAACCATGGCTAATTTGGGCTGGCTGAATACCTATCAAGCCCTAACCATCCCCTATTTGGCCAGTACCACAGGGATCATCCTGTTTCGCCAATTCTATATGACGGTTCCCGAGGAGCTCGCCGATGCAGCCCGGGTCGATGGAGCGACCCCCCTGCAATATTTGCGTAGGATCTTAGTTCCCCTCTCCTGGACCAATATCGCAGCCTTACTCGTCATCGAGTTTGTCTACATGTGGAACGAATATCTCTGGCCCAATATCGTGACAACTGCTTCAGATATGCGGGTGGCACAGATGGGATTGCGTATGCTCTATACTTCAGAGCGAGGTATGGCCGAATGGAACATCATTATGGCGGGAACCCTAGTGATTATGCTTCCCCCCCTGATTGTGCTCATCCTCTTCCGCAAGCAGTTTGCCCAAGGAATTGCCATGCAGACGACAAAATAGAAGGGACGCCGATACCTAAACCAGGATCGGCGTCTTTTATCGTTTTCATATCGGTCGAGGGCCGGCACGTTTTATTCTTCCACTGTTTCAAGCTTGGCAACAACCCAAGTCAACTCCGAAATTGCTTTTTGCAGTGCTTCATGCCTACATTGATCTGACTGGATAAACAGTTTAAGACCCACTTGCTCAGACTTGAGGATATTGATTCGTTCTTGGATGTATGCTGCGAGATCTGTCCGATTCATGGTCCAACCCCCTTTTCCGTAAAGGTACATTTCAATTCTAGCGGATACAACAAGTAGTTTCAAGTTCAAAGTCCATAAGGAGGAATCTTCCTTTTCAGAGTCGAAAGATGTATATAAACAGCCCTAATGGAGGTTTTATCGTGACCTTAAAGATTATCACCGATAGCGCCTGTGATTTGCCCCCAGAGATCGTGGAAAAGTACGATATAGACGTACTTCCATTCCTGGTCTATATCGATGAAAAAGAATATCGAGACGGGGTTAATATCACAACAAGACAAGTTTACGATGCCATCCATGATGGAAGCATTCCCACCACCGGTCAAGTACCCATGGATGCCATCGTTGACACATTCAAGAAGTATGCTCAGGAAGGACGACAATGCCTTTATCTGAGTTTTTCTTCGAGACTATCGGGGACCTGCAATACCGTACGTTTAGTCGCCCAAGAAATGAAACAGATGTTTGAGGGCTTTCAAGTTACCGTTGTGGACACCCTAAGTGGTTCTCTAGGTCAGGGTTTGATCGCCCTAGAAGCTGCCCAAATGGCGAAGGACAAGATCGATCCTGCACGGATTATCAAAAGGGCCCAAGAGCGCGGAAAAGGTAGTGTAGAGCATCTCTTTTCCGTCGATGATTTGAACTACCTGTACCGTGGCGGTCGGGTCAGTTACGCTAGTTCCTTCTTGGGAGGCCTTTTGCAGATTAAACCCATCTTGCATGTACGGGATGGCTTGATGATCCCCTTTCAAAAGGTTCGTGGCAAGAAAATGGCTGTAAAACGCATTGCGGAACTGGTCAAGGAGCGGTCTCTAGGCAATCCAGATCAGGTCATCGGCATCACCCATGCCGACGATCTCGGCACGGCAACGCAGCTCCAGTCCCTCCTCCAAGACGCCCTAGGGTATAAAAACATCGTCATCAATCTCATCGGTAGCGTCTTAGCCTGTCACATTGGAATCGGCGGTGTAGCAGCCTTTGTAGTCAATACCAAAGTGCCCGAACCGAATCTTCTCTCGGGAGGCGAGATGATCTAATATTTATTATTTTACTTTTCGTTAACCCTGCGTTATACTAAATACAAGACAAAATCTTAACAAAGAAATGGAGTGTCGGTAGTGGATTACAAGTATTTAGCCGAGCCGTACAAAATTAAGATGGTCGAACCCATTGCTGTTACCACCAGAGAGCAGAGGGAAGAAGCCATTCGGAGAGCTGGGTGGAACACATTTTTACTCACCACAGAGGATATTTATATCGATCTTCTAACCGATAGCGGTACCAACGCCATGAGTGATAACCAGTGGGCTGGTCTCATGCTCGGCGATGAAGCGTATTCAGGTAGCAAGAACTTTAAACATCTGCAAGAAACAGTCCGTGAGCTTTATGGCTTTAAGCACGTTGTACCCACCCATCAAGGTCGCGGTGCAGAAAATATACTCTCGCAAATCATGATTAAACCAGGAGATTGTGTTCCTGGTAATATGTACTTCACCACAACCCGTGCTCACCAAGAGATGAATGGTGCATCCTTTAGAGATATCATTATCGATGAGGCCCACGATTCTCAAAACGAGCATCCCTTTAAAGGTAATGTCGACCTAAACAAACTACAAGCACTCATCGATGAAGTGGGAGCGGAACGCATCCCTTACATCTGCTTAGCCGTCACCGTTAACCTCGCGGGAGGCCAACCAGTGGCCATGGAAAACATCAAAGCCGTCTATGAGCTGGCCCAAAAATACGGCATTAAGGTCATGATGGACGCAACCCGCTGCGTAGAAAATGCCTGCTTCATTAAACAACGGGAACCAGGTTATGAGAATAAGACCATCAAAGAGATCATCAAAGAGATGTACAGCTATGCCGATGGCTGCACCATGAGCGGCAAGAAAGATGGCATCGTTAATATCGGCGGTTTCCTCGCCCTAAACGATGATGAACTCTATCAAAAGGCCACTAGCCTAGTAGTGGTTTATGAAGGAATGCCTTCCTATGGTGGCATGACAGGCCGTGATATGGAAGCGTTGGCCCGAGGCCTCAGGGAATCTGTGGATTACAACTTTATCGCTCACCGTCTCGATCAGGTCAAGTATCTAGGTGATAAACTCATTGCAGCAGGCATCCCAGTTGTAAAACCCATCGGCGGCCATGCAGTGTTCCTTGACGCTCGGGAGTTTTACCCCCACATCCCACAGGATGAGTTCCCAGCCCAGATGCTCGCAGCCCAGCTCTACCTAGAATCTGGTGTCCGTAGCATGGAAAGAGGGATTATCTCAGCTGGTCGTGATAAAGAAGGTAACCATCATTATCCCAAGCTCGAACTTGTGCGTCTCACCATTCCACGCCGAGTTTACACCTATGCACATCTCGATGTTGTGGCCGATGCCGTCATCGAACTTTATAAACACAGAGATCAGGTCAAAGGACTTCGTTTTGTCTATGAACCACCTGTACTTCGTTTCTTCACTGCTCGTTTTGAGCCCATTGCCTAACGAACGTCTTGCGAAAAGCCCTGTAGTGGATCCACTACAGGGCTTATTCTTACTCCTCTTCTCTGCTTTGCAAGAAATCGAGAAGCTCGGACTTCTCTACCCTACTTACCCCACTGTGTTCAATATCAAAGCGTGAGTCAAAGGGTTCCGTCGCGATTCGTTCCATGACCTCCACAATTCGAGGTCGGCAGAATGTCCCTTGGCACCAGCCCATGGAGGCCCGGGTGCGCCTTTTGATGCCATCAATGGTCTTAACTGGAATACCCCTTTGGCAGGCATCTATGATCTCCCCTTCTGTAACCTGTTCACAGCGGCAAATCACTTTCTCAGGAGCCGAAGGAATATCGAGTAAGGGTTTAATTTCCCGTAAGGGTCTCAGCTCACGATGCTGAATAATGGGTTCACGGTAGGGATTGAAACCTGGGTCGGCATCGAGTTTTAGTCCCGATTGACGCAGAATCTCTTCCACCAGGTCGGCAATGGCTGGCGAGGCAGTTAAGCCCGGCGATTGAATGCCCGCAACCTGAATGAAACCCTTCACTTCAGACTCTTCAATAATAAAATCATCGGTGGAGCTTCTGGCCCGTACCCCTGTAAAGCTACGCAAAAACTGCTTAGGATCTAGGCCTCCATAGAGTTTTTTGCAGGCATCATAGATTTTGGCCAAACGCTCAAGATCGGTGGAGGTGTCTTCACGATCGTCCCCTTCACTCGCGTCTGGGCCAATCAAGAGATTGTCATGAACGGTGGAGGCTACTAAAATGCCCTTCCCCCTGGCCGTGGGCAAACCGAAAATCACATGGTTAACAGCCTTTCCAGTGCCCCGGGCAAAAAGGAGGTACTGACCTGTGCGGGGGAGGATGGAAAAGTCGTGGATACCTACCATTTGGGCGATCCGATCTGCATAAACCCCCGCGGCATTGATCACATAGCGAGTCCGGAAACGTTCCGTGGCTGTTTGCACCAGAAAGTCTCCTTTGCTGCCGGAAATCGCCGTCACTTCCGATTCTAGGCGGAGTTCGGCGCCATTTGTAATGGCATTTTCGGCCATGGCAATGGCCATCTCATAGGGCGAACAGACTCCCGCCCCCTCACACAGCAAACCCCACTTAAGCTCTGGATTCAGATTAGGTTCTAGTTGGCGCAGTTCAGCCTGATCCACAAGGCGCAAATCCTGAAGTCCATTTGCCTTCCCCTGCTCCATCAACTGCTCTAAAGGGGACGGATCGTCCTGATCGGTCACGACTAGGGAGCCTGTTTCCCTAAATCCAAAGTTGAGCTCTTGATCAAGTCTGGCAAAAGCCTGCCTTCCAGGGTAGCAGAGTCTTCCTTTCAAGGTGGTATGGGGTTCCGCATACCCGCCGTGGACAATGGCGCTATTCGCTTTGGTCGCTCCCATAGCAACATCGATGCCCTTTTCCAGTAGCAGGATGTTGAGGCGATAGCGCGACAAATGGCGTGCAATCGTCGTTCCTACAATTCCGGCCCCAATGATTACTACATCATACAATGTCTCCACTTCGTATCAGTCCTTAAAGAAATATAGTCGCGTAAGAGCCAAACAGGTCCAAGAGCATTAAGAGTCCAACCACGATCAAGAGAATACCCGAAATCGTTTGGATGATGCCCATATTCCGCTTGATAAAACCTAAGGCGTTTTGTAATCGACTCCAGAGCAAAGCCGTGAGTAAAAAAGGGACTCCAAGTCCGAGTGAGAAGATCAGGAGCAGAGCCATCCCCTGATAGAGTGTATCGAAGTTCGATGCCATGATCAGGGCTGTGCCTAGAAAAGCTCCCAAACAAGGGGTCCAGCCCAGGGAAAAGGCAGCCCCAAAAAGAAGACTGGACCAGAATTTTAAGTCCTTCGTATTGGCCCCTAGACTACGACTCCGATTGAGAAAACCGATTTTCAACACGCCTAAATAGTTGAGACCAAAGGCGATCACAAAAAGCCCACCGAGGCGCTGGAGTAAGACACGATGCTGGGAAATTAGGGCCCCGAGGGCCGAAGCGGTTGCGCCAAGGGTAATAAAGACGAGGGAAAAGCCAGCGACAAACCCCAAGGTGTTGATGATCAAGCGCATCCCCTTGTTTTTCTCTCCTCCTTCTTGACCCCCAAGATAGAGCAAGTAGATGGGGATCATAGGAAGAATACAGGGCGACAGAAAAGCCAAGAAGCCCTCAACAAAGGTTAAGCCAAAAAGAGATAACGATATCTCCGGTACCATGGACTGTAACATTACTTAACATCCTCAATCATCTTCAGAACGGTCTCTTTGTTGGTCGCCCCCACTACATAGCTGGCCAAATATCCCTCCGCATCAATGACAACTGTGGTTGGCAAACCTGGAATGCCAAAGATTTGGCGCCCTACTGCACCATGGTCTAAGAGGTTGGTCATGGTTAAATCGTTACTTGCGAGATATTCCTTACCCTTTTCCACCGTTTCTTGGCGCCCATCGATCTGGTTGAGCAAGAGCAGGACCGCTTCACCAGTATCCGTAAATTGGTCATGTAACTCCTGAAACTCCGGCATCTCAGCACGACAAGGTGGACACCAACTCGCCCAGAAGTTGAGAACGACGATCTGCCCTCGATAATCACTCAGGCGAATGGTCTCATTTGCAGTGGATACCAAGGCAAAATCGGGAACTAGGACCTTTGAATCCTCCGCTGCGGCGTTGCCGCTGAGACCTAGTACTGCAAACACAACGAAGCACGACAAGACAAGCAAGCTTAGTTTTGGCATTAACCACCACTCCTTTTTTTTACTATACCCCAGGGGGGCATCGGTGGCAAGGATAGAGATTGTGAAGACCATGATCAATATTATCCCTTACTCGGCTGGTGCTCCTTGACAAAAGTGTCGCTTTCAGGGAAGATCAAGAAGAGACAGTCCATTTCGAGATCGCGAGGTGATTGCTTCCCATGAAAAAAATTCTCTCCCTACTTTTCCACAGAGTTACAATCATTGCTATAGCCATTCTAGCTCAACTTTTTGCCCTTGTCTTGATGATCGGACGTTTTAGCGACTATGTTCCCCAGTTCTATGGCTTTTTCACCCTTCTTAGTGCCGTTGTCGTGATCTTAATCGCCACAGGGAGAGAAAAGACGGCCTACAAGATTGCTTGGATTATCCCAATCACTCTATTTCCGATTTTCGGAGGAATTTTCTATATTATGCTAGGGAAACCCCGGACAAATCGCCGGATGCAGCGGAAGATGCATAAGCTCAAGTCCCTAGGGCAACGCTCACTCCCCTCCAGTGCGCCAATCATACATAGGCTAGCGCTGATTGATGCCCAAGCAGCCAACCAAGCTCGCTACATTCAAAATCATGGGCCCTTCCCAGTCTACGAGCATAGCGAATCACACTTTTTTCCCCTGGGAGAATTGGCCTTTGAATCGATGTTAGAAGAGCTCGCCAAGGCCGAACGCTATATCTTCCTCGAGTACTTCATTATTGAGGAAGGCATCATGTGGAATCGCATCCTAGAGATCCTGGTGGAAAAAGCCAAGGCCGGCGTCGATGTGCGCCTCATCTATGATGATGTAGGTTGCCTATTTAAACTACCTTACGGATACGACAAGCAGTTAGAGGCACTCGGCATTAAGACGGAACGTTTTCATCCCCTCACCCCCAAGCTTTCCGCTACGTTGAACTACCGTAATCACCGTAAACTCTTGATTATCGATGGTCATACCGGCTTTACAGGCGGCATCAATCTGGCAGATGAGTACATTAATGCCTATGAGAAGCTCGGTCACTGGAAGGACTCTGCATTTTTGATCAAAGGGGAGCCTGTCTGGTCCTTGACTAATATGTTCTTGGCTATGTGGGAGTATTTGAGGGATGAAACCTCTCCTCTTGAGAACTTCAAACCCCAAAATCCGCCTGTTCAGGGGACCAAAACCGGCTATATTCAGCCCTTTGGAGACAACCCCCTCGACGGCGAAACAGTCAGTGAAACGGTCTATTTGAACTTAATCTCGCGAGCTCGGAGCTATGTCTACATCACAACACCCTATCTCATTCTTGATAGTGAAATGCTTACAGCCCTCTGTACCGCGGCCAAATCGGGGGTCGATGTACGAATTATCACTCCCTATATCCCTGATAAACCCATTGTCCATGCGGTAACCCGTTCCTATTATCATCTCCTGGTCACCAGCGGGGTGCGGATTTATGAGTACACTCCAGGTTTTATGCACTCCAAGACAATTGTGGCCGATGATGAAGTGGCCGTTGTGGGATCGATTAACCTGGATTATCGTAGCCTCTACCTGGCCTTTGAAAACGGGGTCTGGATGTACCAGACTCCAAGTGTCCTGGAAATCCTCGACGACTTTCTGGAGACACTAGCGGTCTGCCAAGAGATCACAGGTAAACGATATGCGGATGTGGGAACCATCCGGAGATTTTCCTGGTCACTCCTGCGGCTCCTGGCCCCCCTCTTCTAGCCTAAAGCAGGAACTTTACTTCGAGTGTCGAATTTTCTAAGGAATACCTTCATACCCAATGGATGGGAGGCGAAAACATGCCGTCTTGGTCATTCGGGAAGATTCGACACCGAATCCTGGCTCTATTCATAGCAATTGCGCTTGTCCTAACGCTTTTCGTCTTGACGACAACTGGCATGCTGAGCCGAGCCCTTGTACACGATGTGGTAAACGACAGGGTCCGAGATCTCGTGGAACACCAAAGCCATATCATTCGCCGCTGGCTCGATGAGCGCGTCACAGAACTGGAACTTTTGGCCCAATCCGCTCTTGTGGAAGGACTCAATTGGGATGAGATTGAACCGCATCTACAGCGCCGCATCGAGCAATCCCATGACTACTTCCTGATCTATTTCGTAGCCACTCCCGATGGCCACTATAATACGACGGCCATGCGAAACGCCGGTAATATCGCTGACCGCAGTTATTTTTCAGAGGTTATGGCAGGAAAGACTGTGATCTCAGAGCCTTTGATTTCCCGCTCCACCGATGAGCGGATTGCTGTTATATCGACTCCCATTTGGGATGAAACCAAGACGGAGGTCATTGGCCTTCTAGGACTTTCCATCGATCTGGTGACAATGCTTAATGATGCAGCGGAACTTTTCCGGGATGACTCGGAGATCCGGACCTACTTGGTGGATGCAGAGGGTCGCTTCATCCTCCACCCTAATCCAGATCTAATTATGCATGGTCGATTCCAGGATATTTACGGCATGTGGGACGAAGTCGTTTCCCAAGGTATAGACTCTTTTACCGTGAGTCATGATGGAATCGGTTATCGACTCTTCTTTCACGAACTAGATGGACCTAGTGACTGGACCTTGATCCTGGAGGTACCTACCAGTTTTTTCAACAATCCCGTCAGTGACTTAATGCTTCGCTTGTTCCTGGTGAGCATACTTGGCTTGATTCTTGTCATTGGCTTAGGTTCTTGGTTTGCCTCCACCATTTCGGATCCTATCGTGGAGCTAAATCAGATCTTTAAGCAAGGAGCACGAGGCGATCTCACAGTCCGAGCTGAAGTAACAAGCGATGATGAGCTCGGTGAAACAAGATCGTCGTTTAACCAAATGATGAACACCATTGGTAGCATGACCTATTTCGACCCCTTGACGGGTTTACCGAACCGACAACATTTCCTGCACTCCTTAGAGAAAAGTCTAGCTGAGAACACCACGGTCATTTTGGTCCTAATTTCTGTACGGGATCTGTCAGAAATTAAGACTTTGGTTGGACCCCATGTCACAGACCATATTTTAAGTAACTTGGCCGAAACCTTACAGGCCTTGGGGAATGATAACCTCGTTGTTGGTAGAATTGCGGATGCGGATTTCGGTCTGATTATTCCCTCCAGTACCATTGGCGTGCTGAAGATGATCGACCGTTTAGATAATCTCTTAACCCACCCCATCCACTTCACCTCTAACAGTGTCAGTGTACATCTCTATGGTGGCATGAGTATCAGCGAAGGAGATGGCCTAACGGCTGAACTTTTCTTCCAACAAGCCCAAACCGCCCTCTATGAGGCGGAACATAGTGTTGGAGATTCCTTAAAACTCTATAATTCTGATACCCATCATGCCATGGTCAATCGACTCCGATTTCAATCCGAGATTCGACTTGGCCTAGACAACAAAGAATTTCTCGCCTTCTATCAGCCAGTTGTTGATTTAGAAAGAAATGAGATTGTGGGAAAAGAAGCTTTGATACGTTGGCAACATCCAAAAAGGGGTTTGTTAGCACCAGCTGATTTCCTCTCCGCCGCAGAACAAGGTGCATACATTGAAGAAATTGGCGAGTACATGCTACACTGGGTCTGTTCGCAACATCAGGCTTGGCTCGAGGCAGGTCTGGATATGGGCTGGGTAGCCGTAAACGTCTCGGCTAATCACTTCCGTTCGCCCCACTTTCCAGGGATGTTACGGACGATTTTACGTACATATAAGCTGCCTGCTAGCATGCTTCGGATCGAGATTACCGAAGATGCCATGCTATCTCCCACCCCTGATGTGTTACAGAACTTTGAGCAACTCAAGAAAATGGGCATCCATGTGGCCATAGATGATTTTGGTACCGCCTATTCTACCCTTGAGTACTTAATTCGGTATCCGGTGGAGACACTGAAGATTGATAAGGCCTTTATTGACCAAGTGGATGTTGATCTTCGGGCCCAAGGCTTAGTCCGCTCCATTGTGGGAATGGGACAAAATCTGGCCATGACCATTGTGGCCGAAGGGGTTGAACGGGAGAATCAACTGCATCTCCTTAGGACCATGGATTGTAACAAAGCACAGGGCTACCTGTTTAGTCGTCCGCTACCGGTAGAAGATTATCCTCAAGCAGTCCGGGAGCTCGAAGAACGTCTTACAGGAAAACGAGAAATGGTAAGCGAAGGAGCTAGAGGTATCCTCTAGCTCCTTTATCTTTCTATACAAGGCTTTCAGCGAAGTGATATAGGAGGCGCACCCCAACGCCTGTGCCGCCTTCGGCCAAATAGTCCTGGTTCTTGGCGGAAAAGGCTGTACCTGCAATGTCGAGGTGGAGCCAAGGAGTCTCCTCCACAAAGGCTTCGATGAACAGACCCGCGGTAATGGTCCCCGCTTCCCGGCCGCCCGTATTCTTCAGATCGGCATAGGGAGTTTTGTTTTGCTCGCGATATTCGGGGAAACTGGGCAATTGCCAGATTCTTTCCCCCGAGGATTCCGATGCCAATTCCAAATTGGCATAGAGCTCCTGGTTGTTGGTGAGGACAGCGGTTGTGGTATTACCTAAGGCGATAATGGCGGCCCCTGTCAGAGTTGCCACATCAACGACCTTCGTCGCCTTTTCCTTGGTCACCATGTAATAGACGGCGTCTGCTAGAGTGAGGCGGCCCTCAGCATCTGTAGATTCAATCTGAATGGTCTTGCCAGACATAGAGCCAATGATATCGCCAGGCCGGTAGCCTGTGCCGCTAATGAGATTCTCACAGGCGGCCACCACAGCTACCACATTCAGTTTTAAGCCTTCAGCCGCGATGGCACTCATCGCGCCAATCACCGCAGCTGCCCCACCCATATCCGATTTCATCGCACCCATGCCCTGGGCTGGTTTAATGGATAAACCACCACTATCAAAGGTGATTCCCTTACCGACAAGGCCCAAGATCTCCTGGGGCTCGCTTGGATTCCCCAAATGCCGCATAATGATCAAACGGGGCCGATTGGCACTGGCCTTTCCGACTTCAAGATAGGCCTCCATCCCAAGCTCCAAGATGGCCTCTTCTTCTAAGACCTCAACGGCAAAACCATACTGTTCGCCTGCTTCTATTGCTTCCTTGGCTAACTGCTCAGGAGTCATGTAATTGGCTGGTTCGTTCACCAGATTACGGGCCATATTGGTGGCCTGACCGAGGGTTTGACCGAGTTTCAGTCCCCTGATCACATCCACTTCTTGTTCTTCCTCATAGCAAACCTGCAGAGAGGTCAAGGAACGCTCCTTCTTTTCGGCGAGGTAACGATCAAAGCGGTAACCCACAAGCAAAGCCACCTCGGCTACGGCCCGAGCTACAGCGGCGGCAGCTAGAACATCAAGGGACCAAGGGAGCATAGACAAGGTCTGGATTTTCCGCTTGTCGGCTTCGTTCAGTGCTTTACCGCAGGCTCTCCGTAGTTTTTCCAGTGAGAGCTCTGCACTTTTACCCAGTCCACTTAAGATCACTTGCCGCGGTTTCTCCGCTCCATCCTCAAGATACGCCAAGTAGGCCGTTTCACCAAACTTGCCCCCGAAGCCTTGCGCTTCACTTAGACTCTTCATGAGAGGGGTGGGCCAATTATAGTTCTCCACCTGATCTTCAGCAACAAAGAGGAGTACATCTCCTCTAAGATCATCCGTATACTTTAGTGCACGTACATCCATTCTTCTTCCTCCTTAGGTTTAGTCTTCCACATCAAGAAATTCCAGTTTACTCTTTTGGGGTAGAATCAACTTACTATCACCATGTTTCACCTGACTCATGGTGAGAAACGCCAGGATCATAAACACGGTGGCATAGGGAAATAGCGTACCATAGCCCACATGCTCCAAGAAGAAACCGGAGAGTACGGGGGTGAGAATCTGGGCCGACATAGAAGCTGTATAGTAATACCCCGTATACTTCCCTATTTCTGGACCCTTAGCCATCTCCACCACCATGGGATAGGAGTTTACATTAATGGCAGCCCAGCCAAAGCCCACGAAAACCAAGAGAATGTTCAGTAGTGGTGAGAAGGTAGTGAACAGGGAGGCTAGGGCAAAAGAGACTGCTAGAACCACAATTCCAGTGAGAATCGTCCGTTTGCGTCCGAGCCTTGCCGCAATCATTCCAGCAGGAATAAAGGCAATAACCGCCGCTACAGTTGCAATCATCAGACTACTGGCGAAGCCGCCACCGGCCACACCTAAATGACTCTGAAGATATTTCGAAAAGGCAGTTGTCACAGCATTATACGAAAAGAACCAAAAGAATATGGAGGCTAAAATCAGCCAGAAACTCCTCTTAACCGCGGGGTCCATCTTCTGCGACCCTTCTGCCGCGACCTCGTCCTTTTCGGGCTCGTCATAGGCTGCCATTTCTTTGGCAATTTTGTTTTCCTTAATGGTGAAAAATAAAATGGCCACTGCCACCACCATAAAGACGGCCACAATAGCAAAGAGCAACAAATAATCGGGTTTACCTACATCTGGAACGAGAAAACTAATGAGGGCTAGAGAAAAAACGGCTCCTAGGGCACCCATTAAGTTAATGATACCATTGGCCTGGGAGCGCAGGGGTTTGGGCGTCACATCAGGCATCAGGGCCACTGCTGGAGAGCGATAGGTACTCATGGCCACTAGCGCAAGAAAGAGAACGACCACAAAGAGGGGCAAACTGATCACATTATCAGCCACAGGAATCAAGACCATGGCCACAACCGCCAAGGCGGTACCCCCAAGGATAAAGGGCATCCTCTTGCCAATTCCCGTTTTGATCTGATCGGAGAAAGCTCCAAAGAGGGGAAGCATAAAAAGGGCCAAGACATTGTCAATGGCCATGATTCCGCCAGCTAGAGTGTCACCAATCTCAAAGGTGTGTTTCAGGATTAAAGGAATGATGCTGTCATAGATTTGCCAAAAGGCAGAGATGGACATAAAGGCTAGACCAATAAAAAACGTTCTGCGGTAGTTTAGCTTCACAAACAAACCCCTCTCTTTTCCTATTCCCGTTTTGGTACACCCTATGTTTTTCTCCATATTGCGCCATTTCCCTGCTTAAGCTTCCTAGTGCCTTGCTTGTATCGCTTTTTCAAGATTTCTTCTCTGTTTGGCAAAAACTAGAAGGATCTTCCTAACGTCATGGTGAAGGTAGTAATTAGTCCTATTTAAAAAAGGAGGTTAAAGGCTATGAAAGAGTTTGAGGCAGGTTGCTCCCGCCCCAAAAGGCAAAGTAAGCCTAGTGTGGAAGCTGCAACCATCCCAGAGATTGAGAAAGGAGAGCAAAAGACAATGATTCAAGTTGGTAAACCAGCTCCAGAGTTTTCAGCACCAGGTTTTTATCAGGGCAAGTTTGTAGAGATGAATCTTGCCGATTACAAAGGGAAGTGGGTTATGCTCTGCTTTTACCCCGGAGACTTCACCTTCGTCTGAGCGACGGAAGTATCAGCAGTTGCTGAAAAACATCCCGAGTTCGTCAAACTAGGTGTAGACGTGTTTTCAATTAGTGTGGACAGTGTCTTTGTGCACAAGATTTGGAATGACAATGAACTGTCCAAAATGCTCGGTGGCAAAGACGTACCCTTTCCCATGCTCTCTGACCAAAGTGGAGAAGTTGGTCGACTCTATGGAGTCTATGATGAAGAAGCGGGCACCGAGACCCGCGGACGTTTCATTATTGACCCCGACGGCATAATCCAAGCCTTCGAAGTGATGACCCCACCTGTGGGCCGAAATGTAAAAGAGACACTAAGACAGATTCAAGCCTTCCAATATGTACGCGAAGCCAAGGGAACTGAAGTGGCCCCGGCGGGCTGGAGACCGGGCAAGAATACGCTCAAACCAGGTCCTCAATTGGTGGGCAATGTCTGGAAGGAATGGAAAGTGCAAGAAGCCTTTGAAGAATAGGACTAAGAAATAAAAAAAGGCCTGGTCCCTTTGGACTAGGCTATCTTCGTATTCTATGCTGACTGTTCCATCATGGTCAGAAAAGCAGCTGAGAGTGCTGGATCGAATTTACTGCCAGCCCCTTCTCTAATTAGGGCCAGGGCCCGATCCACATTGCGTTCTTGCACCCGGTCATAGGTCTCCACCACTGCTAAAATTCGAGCAAAGTAAGGAATTTCTTCACCCTTAAGTCCCCTTGGATAGCCACTTCCATCCCACCACTCGTGATGGGCTAAGACGGCCACGGCTAAGTCAGCCGTTTCTTCCAAGAGATTGAGCAAGCGAAAGCCTACCAGAGGATGGCGTTTCATCTCTCGTTCACTTTCTGGCTCTAGGGGATAGGCTTGGAGCAGAAGTCCTGGTTCTAGAACAATCTTGCCGATATCATGCAAAAGGCCACAGAGACGCAGACTGCGCAGCTCATCACTACTCAGACCGAGATGTCGGCCAAACTCTTCCGCCAAACGACTCACCCGTTGGGCATGTTCCCTCTCCTCAGCACTGCGGGCATAGAGCTCTTGGGTAATCGCGTTTAAGGTCTCCCTCTCAAAACAGGTTCTATTGGTCGTTTTCACCCAATACATTTTTTCCTCAGCTTGTTGACAGACAGCCTGAAAATCTTGCTTCTCCTCTACCTTTGTGGCGCAGCCCAAGGGTAGATTGATGGGAATCATGTTGATTGTGCGTCCTTTAAGGGTCTCTTCAAGACGGTCCCGTACCAAGGCGACGTCTTCTTTGCCTGTCCTAGGCAAAAGGACAATAAACTCATCGCCGCCCCAGCGAAAGATGCGATCCTCCGGCCGGCAGACGTCACGAAAGGCCTCAGATACGGCAATCAAAAGCTCGTCACCTTTGGCATGGCCAAAGATATCATTGGTTAACTTAAGCCCGTTTAAATCGCCCATGATCACAGACAGGGGCAAGTGTTCTGGTCTATCGAGTCGATGGAGTTCTTCTTTAAAGAACGCCCGATTATAGAGACCGGTCAGGGCATCCAAGGTAGATCCCTGGGTCGGTTCCACATGTTTGGCGCCCCTCCCCACCTTGGGTCTGAAGACGCAGATCGCCCCTTGCACTTCGCCACTTAAGCCCCGGAATGGAATCATTTCTTCGTCCACGGGGATTTCCCGACCCGAGCGCGCCACTAAGAAACCATGATTGCGATTCATGGTCCTCCCTTGTAGGACCGCTGCCAAAGGGTCCGGCTTGACGTGTTGGAGCTGGTATATGCCTCGATAATGTCTTCCTTTCGCCTCTTCCTGTTTATAACCGGTGAGCTTTTCGGCCCGACCGTTGAGTAGTTCGATTTGCCCCTGGGGATTGACGATCATGACCGCATCAGAAATTGCAAGGAGGATCTGCCGATAGGCATCTCTCTCTTGTTTCCTGCTTTCTTTGAGCTTTATAGTCTTCACTTCTAACCAGCCTATTCCTAGAGCCAGTCCTGAGCAGACAATTAACAATGAAACGAATCCCACAACATACACCCCAATCCACCCCAATTTGTTAAGTTCGTCACGTGGAACCTAAGTCCTTCTCCGAAAGCTGATAGAGGAAAAAACTCCAAGGTTGAATGGTCCAGAAGGACTTGGAGGTTCCCTCTCGAAACTTGCTTACATCAAGAAAAGTTAGGAGTAACATTGTGGAACAATTACTGGAACGCATTAACGAACTCGCGAAGAAATCCAAAGAGCAAGGGCTCACCCCGGAGGAGCAAGAGGAACGAGCTCGCTTGCGGCAAGAATACTTGGCACGTTTTCGCCAGAATTTTGCTACGATGCTGGATCATACCGTCATCATGCAGCCCGATGGGACTAAAACCCCTGTCAAGCGGAAGGATAGCACCCAGCATTGAGGAAATCTATGATTTGAGAATGATAATCACTTGCATTTGGGGAGTTCCTATGCTACACTGGAGTCAAATCAATTCCTAACCGTTTTTGTTAGGATATCGAGGAGATGATTCCATGTTTGAACAAGTAAAATTGACATATGACTTTAACTCCCTGGAACCCCATATTGATGAACTTACTATGCAGACCCACTATGGTAAACACCATGCAGCCTATACCAACAATCTCAATGGTGCCTTAGAGCGCTTGCCTGATCTGAAAGGTAAGACAATTGAAGAAATCCTCATTCAGCTCGAGGCCATCGGTGATCCTGGTTTACGGACTACGGTCCGTAATAATGGAGGCGGCTTCTACAACCATAACCTCTTCTTCGCAACCCTCAGTCCCCAAGGTGGCGGCGAGCCACAAGGGTCTTTGGGATCGCAGATCAAGAGCGATTTTGGCAGTTTCGAGGAACTAAAAAAGACACTTTCAACCCAGGCTGCCTCTGTCTTTGGTTCTGGTTGGGCTTGGCTCTCCACAGATAAGGATGGCAAACTCCTGGTCACAAGTACCCCAAATCAGGATAATCCCTTGATGACCCATGGTGGCAAGCTCACTCCCATCTTCGGCATTGACGTCTGGGAGCATGCCTACTACCTCAAGTATAAAAATGTAAGAGCCGATTACATTCAAGCCCTTTTCCATGTGGTTGATTGGGAGAAGGTCGCCAAACTCTACCAACAAGCCCGCTAAGATGTACTACAAGCAGGTGCTGGATAACACATGTCCAGCACCTTTTCTTTGTCCAAAAATAGGAGTAAGCACCTAATTCCCTTTCACGAGACCTGAATACCATATGACAGAAAGGGGGGTGTTCCATGGGAAATCCATTTTTCCGGCAGAATGAACTCGACCTCTCCTCCATCCTCGCAGGGGGGATGCCCATCCTGTCGTCCATGTTCTCTGGCAACATTTTGCCGAAACTCACGAGTTTCCTTGAACAGATGGATCCTGAGTTGCTGGAGGCCATCGCCAGACAGCTTTCCCCAATAGAGCCTGGAAGGAGTGAATAATATGGGTAGACCCAGACCGATCTGCTGTGGAATAGACCCTGTTACGGCCATCTTCATTCTA
This sequence comes from Bacillota bacterium, assembly GCA_012520355.1. Lineage (GTDB taxonomy): Bacteria > Bacillota > Limnochordia > Darwinibacteriales > Darwinibacteriaceae > UBA5420. Next base: position 37,439 of record JAAYOK010000153.1, read on the forward strand.
TTCCTGGTTGTACTTCTGATCATCGGCTTCAATCTATAACAAGAACGGGAGGTGCTGCCGTGAAAGAGAAGGATAGTCAAACGCTGGATTCGTTACTCAAACTGCTTCCCATACTAGCCGCCAGTTACCCTCAAATCACCGCCCTATTGGGGCAACTTACAGGAGAGGCCCCTGGCCCAAGCGGTCAAGTCCAGGATGTGATTCCCAAAATAACGCAACGATTGGCCACCATGGACCAGGAAACAAAAGACGAACTGGTCAAACAGCTCTATAGTTTCTTTCCCGAACTTAAGGAGCTCGCCAAGGGACGGTAACGAAATGTTTGGTGCCCTAGGGGCAAAATCCCTAGGGCACTTGTCTTGCCTGAAGAGTGGAGAGTAGATGCCCTTGATACGCAAGGGGATTCAGATAGATGCGCCGCAGCAGGGCCTTGTCCGCAAGCCCCCAAAAGAGACTTTTATCGGGCTTGCCATTGACCTCCAAAATCCAGGGGTTTCCCTCTACATCGATGAGAAAGTCCACCCCTAACTCGCCCAAGATAGCATAGGAACCATCAAGGGATTCAGCCACAGCCTGGCTGATGACCCTCAGACGTGCCAGTAGAGGGGACGGTACGAAATCAGCCGGAGCTGCAATGGTATGGTAGTGGTTGGTTAAGAGATTAGAGGCAAGACCGATCCGACTCAACTCCCCCCCTACTTCCCAATTACCTCCACCATTTTTCTGCATGAGAATTCGTACATCAAACCTGTCATCACCCAGCACGGCGCTTTCAATATACTCTTGGGCGATAAACGTCTCAGGTGGCGCGGTGGCAAGTAAAAGGGGGATGAAAAGGTCGGCACCTATAAGGGGAACTGGTATGCCTACCCCAGAACGGATAATGATCACACTTGGAGTTAAGAGTGTAAGCTTAAGAACTCCAGCGCCGCCATGGCTGAGGCGAGGCTTCAAGATGAGGGAGGGATGTCGAGTCAAGATCTCCCCGAAATCATCATCCGTATACTTGTAGGTTCTAGGCAGGTACTCGCCGAGCCCCTGTTCCTCCAAGCTCTGATAGACGTCCCATTTATCGAAATGGGTACGATCGTTAAAGATATGCTCCGATCCCAAGATCTGACCTAGTCTCAGTAAAAGGTCCTGAGGCTCTGGAAAGCAGCGATTATAGATGATCTTAGGGAAAGCAAAGTAGCCCTGTTGCCAGCGCCCCCTCTTCAAGAGAAGACCTCCAACTCGTTCCCTAGCCCAGTCGATACCCCCGGGGTCAAAGAAGAGCAAATCCACGGGATACTCCCTGGAAAGAGATCCATACACTCTTACTCTGTGTAGCTTGTTTAACAGTATAGCCTGACTAACTCTTCGATACATGGTAGCGCCCCCCAAAGAGCGAAAATGAGAACTCAGAATTATGGCAGTCCACATAGACTGTCATATTGTATGAGCAAGAAGGGTAGCAGCTTCTTAATTCTCCGCCAAGGGGGTGCACTCCGTGACTGACAACCAAGAGACCTTCATCGTCTTTGTAGCCTTGATCCTCATCGTGATTTTGGCTGTGATCTTGCTTGCCTAGCTCTGGCAGGGATGGGGCCTCCCCATCCCTCCTTCTACTCCCAATAGTATATGAGAGACAAAGTAGGTGTGACCCAGAAAGGAGGTGTGAATCTTGGAGTCAACGAATGGCGACTTGACCAAATCAAGCGAGACCTTTGAGACATTGCTCAAGCTACTTGCGCTACTCATCACGAGTTATCCTGCAATTTTGTCCCTTCTGGAACAGTTCAAGGAGGACTTCGCAAGCGGAATCCGCACCATCACAGAGGCCCTGAACAGCATTCGTGAGGAGAATGGGGATCCAGAAAGGCTCACGAGACAACTCACAGAAGCCATACCAGAACTTGGGAAGTACATTCCTAAAGCATATACCTAAGGAAAAAGAGGCTGGCAGACGATCCTTCTATCCAGCCTCTTTCGGTGTCTCTGTACCGTCCAATCTCCTGACCAGGTACCCAAGGAGCACTCCCCACAAAATGGCCCCGATTTTGCCGCTCAGCACCGTACCTACCGTGGCTTGACTTACATGCGGTACCCTATACAAAACGGCAATAGCACTCTCTGCAAAGCTTAGTAGGAGGCTAAAGATGAGCGCCTTACCCAAATAGCCCTGGGAATGGGTATCGGAAAAGGCATACGAAAAAACAACTCCCCTAAACCCAGACCAAAGAAGCTGTAAGGCCAAGGACGAAACCACCTCTAGTGTACTTTGGGGCAGTCTACCATAGATGATAACGCCTGCCCAATCGAGCATTTGAAAGGCGGCAAGGTCCAAAGTGTGAAAGGAAATGTAACTCCAAAGATTGAGAGGAATGGCAGCGAGCACACCGCCTACAAAGCCTCGGTAGAATCGATCCATGACGAAGCCCCCCATACACTGTCTTGCTATAGGGTCTCCTCGGAGCAGAAATTCATTCGCCCGGGCTACTTTCCCCTGAGCACTTGGCAATACAAGGCCCTGACCGATCAGATGCTTTCGCTGCTGATTTAGCCATTGACACACAAACTAATGTTCGTCTATGATAAGGGAGAAAGGAAGGTGGCGCCTATGCCAGGTGGAGTGGAATCTGTCCTAGAAAAGATGAAGAAGAATCCTCGTTTTACGGATAATGTCACCTTCCGTCATACCATACCGGCTCAGGCCGGAGTCTATGAGCCCATTCCAGATTTTTTACCCCATGAACTACGTGAACTTCTCCAGCGGAAAGGAATCGAGCGGCTTTACAGCCATCAAGCGGCTGCCCTGAAGGGTGTTAGAGAAGGTAAACACATTGTGGTGGTCACACCTACGGCTTCGGGTAAAACCCTCTGTTACAATCTGCCTGTCATCCAAACCCTTCTAGAAGACGAAGAAGCAAGGGCACTCTACCTCTTTCCCACCAAGGCCTTGGCCCAAGATCAGGTGGCCGAACTCATGGCCTGGAGTGATGAACTTGGGGGTAGAATTAAGACCTATACCTATGACGGAGATACCCCCGGCGATGCCCGTATTGCCATTCGCTCCGCAGGAAGTATTGTGGTCACCAATCCAGATATGCTTCATTCCGGAATTTTGCCTCATCACACCAAGTGGATGAGGCTCTTTGAGAATCTGAAATATGTCGTCATCGATGAGCTTCACATCTACCGAGGAGTCTTCGGTTCCCATGTGGCTAATGTGCTACGGCGGCTTGAGCGTATCTGCAAGTTTTATGGGGCTAATCCCCAGTTTATCTGTACATCGGCCACCATCGCCAATCCGAAAGAACACGGGGAAAACCTCCTCGGACGCCCTGTGTCTGTGATTGATCAAAATGGAGCTCCTAGGGGACAGAAAGATCTGATCTTTTATAATCCACCAGTTGTGAATAAGCCCTTAGGGATTCGTCGTAGCGCCCTTTTGGAGGCAGAAGCAGTGGCCCGGGAACTGATTGCAGCTAAAGTGCCCACCATTGTCTTTACCCGTAGTCGCCTTAACACAGAGGTACTTGTCACCTATTTACGGCAGTCCTTTCAAAAGCTCGGTCAACCCCATGAGACAATTCGAGCCTACCGCGGCGGTTATTTGCCTCGCCAGCGTAGGCAAATCGAGCAAGACCTCAGGGCTGGCAAGGTTTTAGGGGTGGTCAGTACCAATGCTTTAGAGCTTGGAATTGATATTGGGACGCTCCAAGCCGCGGTCTTGACAGGCTATCCCGGAACGATTGCCAGTACCTGGCAGCAACTGGGGCGCGCTGGTCGGAGTAACGAGTCTTCTTTAGCGGTCTTAGTGGCGAACTCGAGCCCCCTGAACCAGTTTATGATCCAAAACCCTCGGTACTTCATGGAGCGAGGCGCTGAATATGCCCGCATTAATCCTGATAACCTTTACATCCTCGTCTCTCATCTAAAGTGCGCTGCTTTTGAGCTTCCCTTTGTGGTGGGAGAGAAATTTGGTCAAATTGAACCAAGTGAAATTTTGGACTATCTTGCGGATCAAATGATCCTCCGCAAGGTAGAGGACCGTTTTTATTGGATGAGCGAGAACTATCCCGCAGTGGATATTTCCCTGCGCAGTGCTTCCACGGAAAACTTCGCCATTATTGATACCACAGATGGACAAACCAAGGTCATCGGTGAAGTGGATCGCTTCAGTGCCCCCATGCTCGTCCATGAAGGCGCGATTTACATCCATGAAAGCGCCCAGTACCACATTGATAAGCTGGACTGGGAACGCCAAAAGGCCTATGCCAGAGAAGTTGATGTAGATTACTATACGGATGCCAATCTAGATGTAGAGCTGAAGGTCTTGGATGTTTTCGCCAACGAAGAGTTACCCCAGGTCAAGCGAAACTGGGGTGAAGTCATGGTGGTTGCCAAGACCCATATGTACAAGAAGATAAAGTTTCATACCCATGAGAATATTGGTTGGGGCCAGATCGCCTTGCCAGAACAGGAACTGCATACTACGGCCTATTGGTTTAGTATCCCTCAGGAAAACGTCGCAACTCTCGAACGAGGAGCTTTACAAAGTGCCCTCTTAGGAGCAGCCCATCTTCTAGGTCAAATCGCTTCTTTAGAGCTTATGTGTGAGCCCAGCGATTTGGGAGTCACTGCCCAGATCCGGTCACCATTCACAGGCGATCCCACGGTCTATATCTACGAAAAATATCCTGGTGGCGTCGGTTTTAGTGAGCAGCTCTTTGAGGCCCATGGGAGACTACTCTGGCGAGCTTTATCCATAATCAAGAACTGTCCTTGTCCCTCAGGTTGTCCCTCCTGTGTGGGACCAGTGGAAGAGGTGGGCATGGAAGGCAAGGCACATACGTCCTGGTTTTTAAAGGGGGTTTTGACGCATGGATCTGACGAGCAAGCTTCGAAGATTCCTTCCCCCCAAGAGTGATGAGGTCAGCCCCGTTCTCACAAAGAGTCATAATCTTGATCCCTTCCTCCATGGTCAGGAGGTGGATACACCCTTTGGCACTACCTATGTTGTGGAAGAAAAGTGGCCCTTGAACAAGCGCCATGGCCATTGGCTGCTAAAAACGCTTCTGGAGACTGATTACGAATGTTTTCAGGCCTCGGTCGGTGAGTTTACCCTAGAAGACCTCCTCTTTCTCGATACAGAAACCACGGGCCTGGCCGGTGGAACTGGCACCTATGCTTTTTTGGTCGGTCTAGGCTATATGACGCCAACACACCTCGTCGTCAAACAGCTTTTGATGCGAGACTATAATGAAGAGCTAGCCCTCCTCTACCTGTTGGATCAAGAACTA